>NZ_JBGLYU010000035.1:0-63941 GCF_047304235.1 Variovorax sp. Varisp36 | reverse complement strand
TACTCGAAGCAGTCGGCGAACTATGTGGCCAAGGCGGCGGCAAGCCAGCTGCCCGATGGGATCGCGGGCCGGGTCAACGGCGTGATCACGCAGATGCTGGACTTCAAGCGGCTGCTGAGGGGGCAGCTGTCGAAGCTGGCGGACAAGGAGGCGCAGGCCAGCATCATGTGGCTGCTGCACAAGCTGCGGGATGCGCTGCTGAAGAAGAAAGGCCAGCGCGCGGCGATCGTGGCTCCGCAGGCGGGAGCCAAGGCAGAAAAGGAAAATCCCGGAACGCAGCTCGGTCACATCAACAAGCAAGCCGATGCACAAGGGACCGCAGGCTGCAAGAACTGCCCTGCGCCGGCACGCATCGGCTCTTCCATCAGCCTGAGCACCGGCAACGAAAGCTTCACCCACACCGACTTCGTTCTCGCAGCGCCGCTGCCGATCGAATGGGCGCGCACCTACGCCAGCGACCTCGACGCCTTCGACCGCGGCAGCCTGGGCGCACGCTGGATCACTCCCTACAGCATGCGCGTGGACATCACCACGCCGACACGCGGCGCACGCCAGGGGCAGCCCAGCCTCGTGCACCACGCGGCCGACGGCCGCAGCCACGCCTACCCGGTGCTGGCCGTAGGCCAGGCCTACTTCGACCCGATCGAGGAAGTCCGCGTCTCGCGCCTGAGCGAGAGCCTGCTGGTGCTGGACTTCGGCAAGCCGCTGCCCGAAGGCGAGCCCAGCGAGTGGCGCGAGATCTACGAGTACGTCGACAGCAGGCAGCCCCACTTCAGGCTCGTCGCGCAGCAGGCCAGGGACGGCATGTCCATCGGCCTGCGCTACGACCACGTCATTGCAGCGACGGGCGAGCGCGTGCTCAGCGACGTCATCAGCAAGCACGGCGAGGCCGTCATGGCGCATGTGGGCACGAAGCCTGATGCGCAGACCGGGCTCATCCAGTCGCTGTGGGAGCTCAAGGATGGCCAGGTCGTGCGCCAGCTAGCGGCTTATACGCACGATGCCGAGCACGACCTCGTCGCCGCGCAAGACGAAGATGGTGCGAGCTGGAGCTACAGCTACACGCACCATCTCGTGACCCGCTACACCGACCGCACCGGCCGGGGCATGAACCTGGAGTACGACGGCACGGGCCCCGACGCCAAGGCCGTGCGCGAGTGGTCCGACGACGGCAGCTTCGCGCTGAAGCTGGAGTGGGACAGGAACATCCGCCTGACCTACGTGACCGATGCCTTGGGCGGCGAGACCTGGCACTACTACGACATCCAGGGCTACACCTACCGCATCATCCATCCGGACGGGCTACAGGAGTGGTTCTTCCGCGATGACGCGAAGAACGTCACGCGTCACGTGCACACCGACGGCACGACCGACGACTACACCTACGACGAAGACGGCAACCTGCAGACGCACACGCGCGCGGATGGCAGCCGTGTGCACTACGAGTACGACAGGCTCAATCGACTCACGGGCATCCGCGATGCAGAAGGCGGCGTGTGGAAGCGAGACTACGACGCGCAAGGCCACCTCACGGAAGAGATCGATCCGCTGGGGCACAAGACCGAGTACGCGTACGACAAGGCCGGCAGGCCCGTGCGCATCACCGATGCCAAGGGCGGCGTCAAGGCGCTCGTCTACTCGCCATCGGGCCAGTTGCTGAGCTACACCGACTGTTCCGCCAAGACCAGCCGCTGGGAATACGACGAGCGCGGCCGCCTGGTCAAGGCCACCGATGCCGCAGGCAACGCCACCAGCTATCGCTACGCAGCCGGCCAGCTGGAGGAGATCGAACAGCCCGACAGGACGAGCGAGCATTTCGAGCACGACGCCGAAGGCCGGCTGCTCGTGCACACCGACGCACTGGGGCGCGCCACGCGCTACAGCTACACGCGCGCCGGCCTGATCTCCGGCCGCACCGATGCCGCTGGCCGCTCGCTCAAGTACCACTGGGACCTGCTGGGTCGCCTGACCGAACTGCACAACGAGAACGGCAGCCGGTACGACTTCCGCTACGACCCCGTAGGCCGACTGCTCGAAGAAACCGGCTTCGACCGCAAGGCCACGCAGTACGTCCACGAAGAGACCACGGGCGTGCTCGCCGAAGTGATCGAGGCGGGCCACCGCACCGAACTCGAATTCGATCCTCTCGGCCGCCTGAGCGAACGCCGCGCTGGCGGGCAGTCCGAACGCTTCGCCTACGACCGCAACGGCCGCCTGCTCGAGGCGACCAACAGCGATGCACGCCTGCAGTGGTTCTACGACCCAGCCGGCAACCTGACGCGCGAACATCACCACTACCTGAAGCGCAAGCGCACGGCAGTCTGGCAGCACCGCTACGACGAACTCAACCATCGCATCGCCACCGTGCGGCCCGACGGGCATGTCACCCAGTGGCTGACCTATGGCTCCGGCCACGTGCACGGCCTGATGATCGACGGCCAGGACATCCTGGGCTTCGAGCGCGACGACCTGCACCGGGAGATCGCACGCGAGCAAGGCAATGGCCTGAGCCAGCGGCAGAAGTACGACCCGGCAGGGCGGCTGCTCGAACAGCACATCTCGCGCACCCGGCCCGGCGCCATCGAATCGACCACCGGCATCCAGCGCCGCTATAGCTACGACAAGGCTGGCCAGTTGGGGGCCATCGGCGACAGCCGTCGCGGCAACCTGAACTACCGCTACGACCCGGTGGGTCGCCTGCTGGAAGCCAACAGCCGCGTCGGGCGAGAGACCTTCGCCTTCGATCCGGCGGGGAATATCGGCAACCCTTCCGATGTCGATGCCAACGCGCAGGCAGCAGGCCGCATTACCACCCGCGTCGCCGTTCGCCTCGACGACCAAGGCCGCAGCATGGCCGGGCGGCTGATGGACAACCTGCTCAAGGACTATGCGGGGACCCACTACACATGGGACGAGCGGGGCAACCTGGTCGAGCGGACCTGGAACGGCGAGAAGACCGTGTTCACGTGGGACGGCTTCAACCGCATGCGCAGCGCCGAGACCTTCGGCGAGACCGCGAGCTTCAGCTACGACGCGCTGGGCCGGCGCATCGCCAAGCGAAGCTCACACGCGACGACCCTGTTCGGCTGGGACGGCGACACGCTGGCCTTCGAGAGCACACAGAGCACCGAGGGCCAGCAGGAGCATCAAGCCTGGCGCGGCGACAGCGTGCACTACATCCACGAGCCCGGCGCCTTCGTGCCACTGGTGCAGATCCGGCAAGCGCAGGCGGTGGCATTGAGCCAGACCATCGACGTGAAGGCGCTGATCGCGGCCAATGGCGGGCGCTACGACATCGAGCAGGATCCGCTGTGGAACGGGGAGCAGCTCAACACGCCCGACCCATTCGCGAAGGAAGAGATCGCGTTCTACCAGTGCGACCACCTGGGCACGCCGCAGGAGTTGACGGACCACGAGGGACGCATCGCCTGGTCGGCCAGCTACAAGGCCTGGGGCGAAGCCAGGCAGGCGATCAGCGAGGCGGGGCGGAAGGCCGGGTTCAGGAATCCGATCCGGTTCCAGGGGCAGTACTTTGACGAAGAGACGGGGCTGCACTACAACCGGTATCGATACTACGATCCCGTGGGTGGGCGATTTATATCCAATGATCCGATTGGATTGCTTGGCGGGATCCACCTTCAGCAATATGCTCCAAATCCCACTGAATGGATTGACCCGCTTGGATTAAATCGTACAAGCGGCGCAGGCCGAAAACCGGAGTCATCAAAGCCCAATCAAAACCCCAAATGCTCCGAATGCAGAAGACCGTGGGAAGTAAATCGCTACGACAGACTTTGCGATGGTCATGTCCCCGGTGTTGGCAGAGTGAAATATTTCCATGATCCCAAAACCAGGCAGTGGTGGTCGCCGGATCAAACAGGACATGGTGGAAGTGCCTGGAAAGTTTACAACAGTGATGGTTCTTGGAGAGCTGATGCGGACCGGTATGGCGACTTTATGAGCAAACATAAGAGTGAAACCGGAAAGAACGTTGACCTCAAAAATATGAAGTGCAAGGATGTTCAATGATTGAGTCTGCAGAAGAATTCGCAAGACTGAGATTAAGCTCTACAAAAGAAGAATATGACCGCGCCGCTCACGAAGAGGCACCAGTTGAGGTTTGGATCGATGTAATAGAAAATTACCCCGAACTCAGGCAATGGGTCGCACACAATAAAACCATTCCTCTTGAAATACTTGAATACTTGGTCAAAAATCATCCCGAAGTAAATTCATTTGTGGCAGACAAAAGAAAGTTATCTCCGGAGTTGTTTGATATATTGTCTAGAGATGAAAATTATCTTGTTCGCGAAAGAATTGCAATTAATGCAAAAACCCCCATCCACATACTAGAGAGACTTTCAAAGGATTTTGCAGAAGATGTAGCACAAGCAGCACGCTACAATTTAAAAAATAAAAAATAGTTTCGAATTTAAATCTGAATGTAATACTACGGCGCGCTGCGCCGGCGCATCGCCAAGCGATCCGAGCACGACGTCACCAGGAGCTGCAGGCCTGGCGCGGCGACAGCGTGCACTACATCCACGAGCCCGGCGCCTTCGTGCCACTGGTGCAGATCCGGCAAGCGCAGGCGGTGGCATTGAGCCAGACCATCGACGTGAAGGCGCTGATCGCGGCCAATGGCGGGCGCTACGACATCGAGCAGGACCCGCTATGGAACGGGCAGCCGCAGAGAACGCCGGAGGCCTTCGCGAAGGAAGTCGCCAGAAGAGGTCCAGACACTAAAAGACTCAGGCTGCAATGGCTCGGACCGAAAGGATGAATAGATGCTTATATCGCCAGAGGAGATTTTGCAGGCTGCAGTTGAGGTCGACTCCATACAAAGGAGGCTTCTCCAAGAATTTTTTGTACAAAACCCCGATTTGATCGACTTCAAGTTGCTTGCTGATTTTCCTAAATCAGGAGTGCTGACGATCGATGGCGAGAGTTGGACTTACAAAAAGCATGGCCTTGGATATAGCTTTGAAAGTGAGCGCGGTGATGTAATAGGCGCGCACAACCACTTCTGTAAGACTTCACGAGCAATCGATGCTCATCGATTAACTCAGTATCTTGCCTCGTTGAAGAGGAAATCCGGCGACGAGATTGAGGGGCTGTACTCGTTGCTTGAAAATGGTTTGAAAATTTTGGAAAAAAAGAGAGTTTTAAAAAGAATCGCAAATATGCCGCTAGCATGGGAATTGATTTTCTGATGAGAAAGAAGTGGTGTTTCCAGGTTGTGAATTGTTTGATGATCTTTGATGAGATGAAATCAATTGATTGGATTGTGTGTGGTTCTTCCGCGACGAGGCGAAGAACATCACCCGCCATGTGCACACCGACGACTACACCTACGACGAAGACGGCAACCTTCAGACGCACACGCGCGCAGACGGCAGCCGCGTGCATTTCGAATACGACAGGCAGCATCGGCTGACGGGCATCCTCGACGCAGAGGGCGGCGTGTGGAAGCGCGACTACGACGCGCAGGGCCATCTCACGGAAGAGATCGACCCGCTGGGCCACAAGACCGAGTACGCCTACGACAAGGCCGGCAGGCCCCGTGCGCATCACCGATGCGAAGGGCGGCGTCAAGGCGCTCGCCTATTCGACGCACTGGGGCGCGCCACGCGCTACAGCTACACGCGCGCCGGCCTGATCGCCGGCCGCACCGATGCCGCGGGCCGGTCGCTCAAGTACTACTGGGACTTGCTGGGCCGCCTGACCGAACTGCACAACGAGAACGGCAGCCGCTACGACTTCCGGTATGACCCGGTAGGCCGACTGACGGGGTTGCACTACAACCGGCATCGGTACTACGACCCCCGAGCGGGGCGGTTTGTGTCAAGTGATCCAATCGCTTTGGCTGGCGGGATAAACCTGCATGCTTACGCGCTGAACACCACTGAATGGATTGATCCCTTGGGGTTACAGCCTCGCGTGCCGCCCCATATCTCATTGCAGAAACAAGCCGGCCATGTGAAGGGGACGCCCCAATACGACAACCGGGTGAATGCCGGAAAGCCGACATCTTGTTTTTGCGATTGGAATGCTGCTATCAAATACACAGGTGAGGCGTGGGCGAATGGAACGCAAGTGCCGGGTAGACCCGGAGTGAAGGACTACGAGTTTGGAACTCCAATTGGCGAGGGGCCCAAAGGAGGAACCCCGAGCAAAGTAAGAGTTCATCAAGACTCTAAAGGAAAAATTCATGGACACCCTGCCGGCCCCGAAACACCATAGAGGAAAATGTGGAAAAAAATGGATTAAGGTATTGGAAGGGAAATTCGGAAGTCTCGAGACTCCTGATTATTCTTTTGTGTTGGACGAGATTAAAAAGAAACCTTATCAGCAAATGATGGATGAGGTTTGCAAGGAATTTTCTGTGAAAGAGGATACCGATGAGAATTATGACGTGAGTTTTGGTTATATTTTATCTTTTTTGTCAAGCAATGATTTTCTTTTCAGGGTTTCAATGATTGCGCCTTTTGCTTTTTTGGCTCGAATGCATTTGGATGGCTCGACATCTAAGCCTATTTTGCGAGAATTCACTCATGATGAAGCTGAGCTTGAATTGATTGATGTGGTTGAATCTCATGGTGTGTCTCTGCTCGATGCTAACACTCTGAATATGCTTGTTCCTCAAGCGAAAAAATACTCAAAACCTCTCTATCAGTGGCTTTTTGTGGATGAAGAGAAGGTGCCTTGGAGTTAAGTGCTTGCGGGGATTTTTTGGCGCTCGTTGACTAGTAAAAGCCGAGGGTCTTGAGAGGTAAGTGGTTTCGAATCGAATTGTGATTGGTCTTGCGAAAATTTGAATGCTGATTTAATTTTTCTAAAAGATGCTGTTGAGTGCAGAAAGGAAGTGATTGAGTTTGCGCGTATTTTGACTGCGGATGTAGCGTCTGCGCCAGGTTTGTATTGGAATTTTGAGGTTGAATATCTAGAATTCGGCGCAGAACTGTGCGGCCGCGGGCATAGCCGTTTTTAGATAACCTCCTGAGGAATTACGCCTACCCAGGCTACCGCTACGACGAACGCGGCAACATGACCGAGCGGGTGCGCAACGGCTGGCGAACCGTCTTCGCGTGGGATGGCTTCAACCGCATGACGGCGGCGACCGACCACAGCGGCATCCCCACTACCTTCAGCTACGACGCGCTGGGGCGGCGTCTGTCCAAGAGTTCGGGCGACACCACGACGCTGTTCGGCTGGGACGGCGACGTGCTCGCGTTCGAGAGCACGCAGAGCACCTTGGCGATCGAGGAGGGCGGCGAGCACGGCTGGAGCGTGCACTACATCCATGAGCCGAACTCGTTCGTGCCGCCGGTGCAGGTGCGCTGGGCGAGCGCGATGGCGCTGATCGAGGCCAACGGAGGCGTCTACGACATCGAACAGGATCCGCTGTGGAACGGCGAGCAAAGGCAGGTACCGCGGGCGTTCGACAGGAAGGAGATGGCGTTCTACCAGTGCGACCACCCGGACACCCCCCTAGGGTCAGAGATCGGCGGAATTCAACAGTGGATCGAAGGAGGTGGCCTGACAGGGGTTCTGACGAGATATCCGGTCGGTATTTCAGTCTATGAATAGGCTGGCCAGCGTGGTCATCACAAGCCGCAACCGGCAAGGGATATGACGCCGGAATTCATCGCCAGATTTCCGAGTGCCGCCCAGGAGCACATGCACTTCGAGAACGGGTCTTCGCCCTGATCCGAACCGTCCCGCCCCCCTCGCCGCAACCCCGGGTTTTCGATAACTAAATCCACTTGATTTAGTCCCTCTGCTGGCCGATAGTCTCCCTGCGCCCGGACACCGAGCCCTCAAGGCCCGAGCGATCCGGTTCCACAAGACCGCAGGCGCTTCGCCGCCTGCCCACGGAGACAAACCATGTTCAGCACCCGCTCTATCCTGGCCATGGCGGCCATGTCCCTCACCGCAGTGGCCGCATCCACCGCCTTCGCCGCCGACCAGCCCGTCATCGGCCTCGTCACCAAGACCGAAACCAACCCCTTCTTCGTCAAGATGAAGGAAGGCGCGCAGGAAGAGGCCAAGAAGCTCGGCGCCAAGCTGCTCTCGGGCGCTGGCAAGGCCGACGGCGACAACGCGGGCCAGATCACGGCGATGGAGAACATGATCGCCGCCGGTGCCAAGACCATCCTCATCACGCCGAGCGACGCCAAGGCGATCGTGCCCGCGATCAAGAAGGCGCGCGACAAGGGTGTGATGGTGATCGCGCTCGACAGCCCGGCCGATCCGCCGGATGCGACCGACGCGCTCTTCGCCACCAACAACTACACCGCCGGCGTGCTGATCGGCGAATACGCCAAGGCCGCGATGGCCGGCAAGCCCGCGAAGATCATCGCGCTCGACCTGCTGCCGGGCCACCCGGTGGGCGCGCAGCGCCACAACGGCTTCATGAAGGGCTTCGGGCTTGCCGCCAACGACGCCAAGTCGAACGAGCTGTCGAAGACGCCCGAGATCGTCTGCATGGCCGACAGCTACGGTGACCAGGCCAAGGCGCAGACGGTGATGGAAAACTGCCTGCAGAAGGCACCTGACGTGAACCTGGTCTACACCATCAACGAGCCCGCCGCGGCCGGTGCGTACAACGCGCTGAAGCGCGCTGGCAAGGAGAAGGGCGTGATGATCGTCTCGGTCGACGGCGGCTGCCAGGGCATCAAGGACACGGCCGCCGGCATCATCGCCGCGACCTCGCAGCAGTACCCGCTGAAGATGGCCGCCATGGGCGTGGCCGCGGGCGTGGAGTTCGCCAAGACGGGCAAGAAGGCCTCGGGCTACGTCGACACGGGTGTCACGCTGATCGCCGGCAAGAGCGTGGCCGGCGTCGACAGCAAGGACACCAAGACCGGCACCGAGCTGTGCTGGGGCAAGAAGTAATCGGAAGCATCAGGACGAAGCCATGGTGAAGTCTCCAACGCACCACATTCCGTGGGGCGCCCTCGGGCCGTGGCTGGCTCTTCTCGGCGCGTGCATCTTCTTTGCGACCCAGTCGGATCGCTTTCTCACCGGCGGCAATCTCTCGCTGATCCTGCAGCAGGTGATGGTGGTCGGCGTGATCGCCATCGGCCAGACGCTGATCATCCTCACGGCGGGCATCGACCTGTCGTGCGGCATGGTGATGGCGCTGGGCGGGATCATCATGAGCAAGTTCGCGACCGAACTGGGCATGCCCGCACCGGTGGCCATCCTTTGCGGCATCGGCGTGACGACGCTGTTCGGCCTGCTCAACGGGCTGCTGGTCACACGCATCAAGCTGCCGCCTTTCATCGTGACGCTGGGCACGCTGAACATCGCCTTTGCGATCACGCAGCTGTATTCGTCGTCGCAGACCATCACTGATTTGCCCGGCGGCCTCACGGGCCTGGGCACCACCTTCGCCATCGGCAATGCCGAAGTGGCATGGGGTTCGGTGCTGATGCTCGTGCTGTACCTGCTCGCGTGGTTCGTGCTGCGCGAGACGGGAGCCGGCCGGCACATCTATGCGGTGGGCAACAACGCCGAGGCCACGCGGCTGGTCGGCATTCCGACGCAGCGCGTGCTGCTGGGCGTGTACGTCGCGGCGGGCGTGCTGTACGGCGTTGCCTCGCTGCTGTCGGTGGCGCGCACCGGCGTGGGCGACCCGAACGCGGGGCAGACCGAGAACCTCGACGCCATCACGGCCGTGGTGCTCGGTGGCACCAGCCTGTTCGGTGGGCGCGGCATCGTGCTGGGCTCGCTGATCGGCGTGCTGATCGTGGGCGTGTTCCGCAACGGGCTCACGCTGATGGGCGTGTCGTCGATCTACCAGGTGCTGGTGACGGGCGTGCTCGTGATTCTTGCGGTAGCGGCCGACCAACTCTCGCGCAGGGGAGCCCGCTGATGAACATCATCGCCAACCCCAAGATCGTGATGCAGGCCAAGGGCCTGGTGAAGCGCTACGGCCAGGTCACGGCGCTCGACGGTGTCGACTTCGAGCTGCGCGAAGGAGAAATCCTCGCGGTGATCGGCGACAACGGCGCAGGCAAGTCCTCGCTCATCAAGGCGCTGTCGGGCGCGGTGGTGCCCGACGAAGGGCAGATCCTGCTCGACGGCAAGGCAGTGCATTTCCGCAATCCGCTGGATGCGCGCCGCGCCGGCATCGAGACGGTCTATCAAGATCTCGCCGTGGCCCCGGCCATGACCATCTACGAGAACCTGTTCCTCGGCCGCGAGCTGCGCCGCCCCGGCTTCCTGGGCAACGTGCTGCGCATGCTCGACAAGAAGCAGATGCTGAAGGAAAGCACCGCCCGCATGGCCGACCTGAAGGTCGGCATCCAGTCGATGACGCAGGCGGTCGAAACGCTCTCGGGCGGCCAGCGCCAATGTGTGGCCGTGGCGCGCAGCGCGGCCTTCGCGCGGCACGTGGTCATCATGGACGAACCGACCGCCGCGCTCGGCGTGAAGGAGGGCAACATGGTGCTGGAGCTGATCCGCCGCGTGCGCGATCGCGGCCTGCCCGTGGTGCTCATCAGCCACAACATGCCGCACGTGTTCGAGGTGGCCGACCGCATCCACGTGGCCCGCCTCGGCCGCCGCGCGGCCGTGCTCAACCCGAAGAAGATCAGCATGAGCGACACGGTCGCCGTGATGACCGGCGCCATGACGGCCGACCAGTTGCCCGCGGAGGCGCATGCCTGATGCGGACGTGCCTGCACGCACGCCCGACCTGTTGCGGCCCCGCGGCTCCAACCAGGTCGGCATGCGCCAGTTCAACGAGCGCACGGTGCTGCAGGCGCTGCGCGTCCACGGCAGCCTGCCCAAGGCCGACCTCGCGCGGCTGACGGGGCTCAGCGCGCAGACCATCGGGCTCATCACCGCGCGGCTCGAGGAAGACGGGCTCATCGTCAAGCAGAGCCGCGTGCGCGGACGCATCGGGCAGCCGTCGGTGCCGCTGGCGCTGAACCCCGACGGCGCCTTCGCCATCGGCATCAAGGTGGGGCGGCGCGGCGCCGAATGGCTGCTGATCGACTTCGCCGCGCAGGTGCGCGAGCGCCACGCGATCAGCTACGACTTTCCCGATGCGGACGAGCTGCTGCCCGCCATCGCGCAGCACATCCACCGGCTGCGCGACGGGCTGGGACCGCTGGCCGCGCGCAACGTGGGCGCGGGGCTGGCCGCGCCGTTCCAGCTCGGCGGCTGGCACCGCACGCTGGGGTTGTCGAAGGCGCAGTCCGACCTGTGGAACCAGATGGACCTGGCGGCCGAGGTGCGCGCGCGCACCGACGTGCCGGTGAGCTTCGCGCGCGACACGGTGGCCGCCTGCGTGGCCGAGCTGGTCGGCGGGCGAGGGCACGACCTGAAGAGCTTCCTGTACATCTTCGTCGACACCTTCGTGGGCGGCGGGCTGGTCATCAACTCGCACCTGCACACTGGTGCGCACGGCAACGCAGGCGCGCTCGCTTCATTGCCGATGCAGCCTCCGGGCAGCCGCGGTGCACTGCCGCCGCAGCTGGTTGCGCAGGCGTCGCTCTGGGAGCTGGAGCAGCGCCTGGCCGGCGAGGGCCTCGACGCCATGGCCGCATATGACGACCGCGCCCTTCAGCCGCCCTATGCCGCCACGACGCAAGCCTGGCTGGAAAGCGCCTCGCAGGCGCTGGCGCATGCCATCGTGAGCGGCACCGCCATGCTCGACCTGCCCGACGTGGTGGTGGACGGCTCGATGTCGCGCGCGCTGCTGCAGGCGCTGCTCGATCAGACCCGTGCCGCGCTGGACGGCTGCAACTGGGAAGGCCTCTGGCAGCCTCGGCTGCATGGCGGCAAGGCGGGTGCGCAAGCGTGTGCGCTGGGCGGCGCGATGCTGCCGCTGCACGCCAATTTCGCGCCCGACCATGACGTGTTCCTGAAGGCGGCCTGACAGGACCGCCCGGCGTTCAGGAAGGCCAGCGCCGCAGGCCCAGTTCGTCCGCCAGCCGCCGATAACTCTTGATCTGCGCCTGCACGTAGTCGTCGAGCGCGGCGCCGGTGAGCGCAAAGGGGTACAGGCCGTGCCGCTCGCGCAAGGCAGCGAAGCCGGACGCCGCGCTCGCCTCGCGAAACGCCGCGGTCCACGCGTGCACGGCCGATTCCGGCACGGCCGCGCTCAGGTAAAGGCCGCGTACGGTGGGCCACACCACATCGACGCCTTGTTCGCGCGCGGTCGGCACCCCGGTGAGTGCGCCGCCGAGCCGGTTCTCCGACAGCACGGCAAGCAGGCGCACGGCCGCGCCGCCGGCAATGGCCTGCAGCGCCTCGGCCGCGTCGCCCGGAAAGGCGTCGACATGCTTGCCCTGCAGCGCGCCGAGCGCATCGCCCCCGCCTTCGAACGACACGAAGCGCATGGCCTTGTGGTCGCGCCCCGCGGCGCGCACCAGCAGCGCGGCCTTCACCCAGTCCTGGCTGCCGACCGTGCCACCGGCGCCGAAGGCGATGCGCGACGGGTCCTGCCGCAGCGCCGCGACGAGGTCCTGCAGGCGCTTGTAGGGCGAATCGCGATGCACGGCGATCACGCCGTAGTCGGTTCCGAGCGTCGTGATCCAGCGCACAGCCGAGGGCGAATGCGGCCCGAAGCGGCCCTGCGCAAGGTTGAGCAGCGAGCCGCTCGAGAACGCCACCAGCGTGCCCGGGCCGCCGAGGCGGCCGGTGGCGATGCGGTCGAAGGCCACGGCGCCGATGCCGCCCGGCAGGTAGCGCTGGGCGAGCGGCGGGCGCGTGGGGCGCACGGCCTGCAGCGCATCGCGCGCGAGCGCGCAGGTCAGTGCGAAGCCGCCGCCGGCCTTGGCGGGGATCACACAGTCGGCAGCGTCTTCGGAGGGATCGTTGGCAGTAGCCTTCGCGCCCGCGCCCCAAGGCATCAGCAGCGCGGACAGCGTGCGAAGTGCGTGGCGGCGGGTAGGTCGCATGGGCATGGCGGCGGGCTTGTCAGGTGGCCGCCGCAGCTTGGGTGCGGGGCCACCAGATGATCGCATGCAGCCCCGTGCCTGCCTCGCGCGCTTCCAGCCGCAGCTCGCCCCGATGCCGCTGCGCGATGGAGCGCGCAATGGCCAGCCCGAGCCCGAAGCCGCCCTTGCCGGCGCGCGCGCCGCGCCGGAAGCGCTGGCCGAGCGCGGCGCGCTCCTCGTCGCCGATACCGGGGCCGTTGTCTTCCACGTTGAGGCTCCAGCCCGCCGCGTCGCCCGCGGCAAAGAGCGTGATCGTGCCTTCGGCGGGCGTGTAAGCGATCGCGTTGGCCACCAGGTTGCCCAGCGCCTCGCGCATCAGCGATCGATCCGCCACGGCAAGGAATTCAGGCACGGGCGAATGAATGCCCAGGTCGATGCGCTTGGCGCGCGCCAGCGGCAGCAGGTCGACCGCCACCTCGCGCAGCAATGCCGCCACGTCGAACTCGGCAGGCTCCACCGACACCGTGTCGCTGCGGCCCAGCGCCAACAGCTGCTGCGCGCTGCGCGTCGCGCGGCCGATCTCGATGCCGAGCGCGTCGAGCGCCACCTGCACCTGCGCCGGGTCCTGCTCGCGCCGCGCGTAGTCGGCCTGCATCTGCAGCGTGGTCAGGTGTGTGCGCAGCTGGTGCGAGGCATCGTCCAGGAACTGGCGCTGCTGCGTGACGAGTTCCTGCGTGCGCGACATCTGCTGGTTGACCGCGGCGACCAGCGGGCGCACCTCGGCGGGCAGGTCGGTTTCCGCAATGCGCGTGAGGTCGTCCGGCGTGCGCGCCTGGACTTCGCGCGCCAGCCGTGACAGCGGCCGCAGCGCCGCCGCCAGCGCAATGGCAGTGCCGCACAGCAGTATCGCCAGCACCAGCGCATCGCGCAGCGCCGCGCTGCGCACGAAGCGCGCGCTGAACTCCTGCCGCGAGCGAGTGCTCTCGCCCACCTGGATCAGCACGCTGCGCCCGGTGCTGCCGGCCGGCGCGCGATCGAGGTCGCGCCGGTAGGCCGCGAGCCGTACCGATTCTCCGAAGTAGGCCGCGTCGTAGAAGGCCGGCACGCCCATCGCCAGTTCGGCGGGCGGCGCGGGCAGGTCCGCGCTGCCGAGCTCGACCAGCCCGTCGGACGTGGACACGCGAAAGAACACCTGCCCGCTCGCCGTGAGCTCGAAGAACTCGAACATCGTGTACGGCAACTCGACCGACAGGCCGCCCGAGGCGGTCGAGATGTTGGCGTCGATGGATTTGAGCGCGCCCAGCAGCGAGCGGTCGTAGGCCGCGTTGGCGGCGGCGAGCGCGTCGTGCCGGGTCATCCACAGCTCGAGGCCGGTTACCACCAGCAGGGCGGGGAACAGCAGCAGCGCGAGCCGCTGCCACAAGCTGGTGCGGCGCAGGCGGTTGCGCAGGCGCGTCAACACGTCCACTCAGCCCGAAGTGCTCGAAGACTGGGAGTGAGCTTCATTCAGTCTGTTTCCAGCACGTAGCCAAGTCCGCGCAGCGTGACGATGCGAACCCCGGTGCCGTCGAGCCGCTTGCGCAACCGGTAGATGAAAACCTCGACCGCCTCGGGGTGCACGTCTTCGTCGTCGGAGAACACGCGCTCGAGGATCTGCTGCTTCGACAGTGGCTCGCCGCTGCGCTGCACCAGCACGCGCAGCACGGCCAGTTCGCGCGGCGAGAGCGCCAGCGCCTCGCCGTTCAGCGTGAAGTGCCGGCGCGCGCCGTCGTACACCAGCGGGCCGCAGGCCAGACGCGGATGCTCGATGCCGCGCGCACGCCGCACCAGCGCGTGCAGCCGCGCTTCGAGCTCGGCCAGCGCGAAGGGCTTGGCGAGGAAGTCGTCGGCGCCCGCGTTGAGCGAGGCGACACGCTCATTCAGCGAGTCGCGCGCCGTGAGGATCAGTGCCGGCAGCCGCTGGTCGCGTTCGCGCAGCCGCTGCAGCACCGTGTGCCCGTCGAGCCCGGGCAGGCCCAGGTCGAGCACCAGCGCGTCGTGGTCGCGCTGCTGCAGCGCCCGGTCGGCCAGGCGCCCGTCGTCCACCCATTCGACCTGGATGCCCGCGTGCTCCAGCGCCTTGCACAGCCAGGTGCCCAGGGTGTGTTCGTCTTCGGCGAGGAGGATGCGCATGGGCCGATGCTAGGGCCGGCAGGGCTCAATCCGGCTTGATGTTTGCCCTTGCAATCACCTTCTGCCAACGAGCTTGCTCGGAGGCGATGAACTGTGCGAACTGCTCGGGCGTGCCGCCCACCGCTTCGGCGGCATCGGCCGTCAGCCGCTGCATCGAATCGGGCGACTTCACGGCTTTCATCGTCTCGGCGGAAAGCTTGGCCAGGTTGGCAGGCGCGATGTTGGCCGGCGCCAGCATGCCGTACCACTGCGTCATCTCGAAACCTGGAAAGCCCTGCTCGGCCACGGTCGGCACGTCGGGCAACTGCGCGAGGCGCTTGGCCGAGCCGGTCGCGATGCAGCGCACCTTGCCCGCCTTGATGAACGGAATGATCGCCGCCGCGCCGATGGCCGAGGCGTCGAGCCGGCCCGAGAGCAGGTCGGTCACCATCGGGCCGGTGCCGCGGTAGGGCACGTGCAGCATGAACACCTCGGCCGTCATCTTCAGGTACTCGAAAGCCAGGTGGCCCGCGCTGCCGTTGCCCGCCGAGCCATAGCTGAGCTTGCCGGGCTTCGACTTGGCATACGCAATGAACTCCTTGAGGTTTTTCGCCGGCACGTCGGGGTGCACCACGTAGAGGCTGGGCACCTTGGCCAGCAGGCTCACGGGCTTGAAGTCCTTGTTCGCGTCGTAGGGCAGCTTGGCGAAGATGTACGGATTGACCGCCAGCGTGCCGATGTGGCCGAGGATGATCGTGTGCTGGTCGGTGCTGCGCGCTACCTCGCTCATGGCGATGTTGCCGGCGGCGCCCGGCTTGTTGTCGACGAACACGCTCTGGCCCAGCGTGCGCGAGAGCTCGGCGGCGGTCGAGCGCGCGACGATCTCCGAACTGCCGCCCGGCGCGAAGGGCACGACGAAGCGGATCGACTTGCTGGGCCAGGTGTCCTGCGCCGAGGCCAGGGAGGGGAGCAGGCCTCCGAGGGCCGCGGCGCCGCCGGCTTGCAGCAGGCCGCGGCGGCTCAGGCGGGTGTCGTCGGGAACGAAGAGGTCGGACATGGTGCTTGTCTCCAGCGCTTTTGGATTGAAAGTGCGCATGGTGCCCGACGGTTGCTGTCGGAAAGCTGTCAGTCAGATCAGGTTGCGCATCGCCTGCGCCGTTTCGCGCAGCACCGGCAGCACGCGCGCCACCGCGTCCTCCGAGCTTTCATGCCCCATCGGCATCGTGATGTTCAGCGCCCCGACCAGCGTGCCGTGCCGGTCGCGCAGCGGCACCGCAATGCCGCGCGAGTTCAGGTCGAGCTGCTGCTCGGAAAGGGCCCAGCCCTGGGCCCGGATGCGGGCGAGTTCGAGCTTCATGCGCTCCATGCTCGCAATCGTGTGCGAGGTGAACACCGTGAGCTGCCGAGTCGTCAGCCATTCGTTCAGCTCGGCATCGCTGCGCAGAGACAGCATCAGCATGCCCGAGGCCGTGACCTGCGCCGGCACGCGCGCGCCGAGCACATAACCGGTGCTCATGCTGCGATTGGGGCCGTTGCGCGCGATGTAGACCACCTCGTCGCCGTCCATCACGCTGAGGTAGGCGATCTCGTTGGTGCCGGCGGCCACCCGCTGCAGGAAGGGCTGCACCACGCGCGGCAGCCGCGCCGACTCCAGGTACGACTGGCCCAGCCGAAGCACGCGCGGCGTGAGCCAGAACAGCTTGCCGTCGCTCGCTACGTAGCCCATGTGCTGCAGGGTCAGCAGGTAGCGCCGCGCGGCGGTGCGGGTCATGTTCGTGCGCTGGCCGGCCTGGCTGGCGGTGAGGCGCGGGTTGGCGTCGTCGAACGCCTCGATGATGCTCACGCCGCGCTCCAGGCCGGCGATCCAGTCGCGCTTGTCCAGGCCGGGCGGGGGCGCGGAGTCGTCCTTGCTGTCCTTGCTCATGGCGGGAAGTGTGCCTTCGTGGGAGGGTTCGAGAGCTGCATTGAATGCAGGTGAAAACCCTTGAATTGAGCGATAAACGATCTTTAAAGTTCGATGATCGCTCGTTTGGCGGGTGAAAGAAGTGCGGGACTTCGGTGAAGCGACTATAAAGCTCGGCATCCGGTCTCGAAAAGAGCGATTGACGAACGGAAGCAAGCACATGAGCCATTCCATCCGCGGCAGCACCCAGGCTTACCTGATTCCCGGCGACCCGGTTCGCAACGTGCGGCTGCCGCGCATGTTTAACGCCGCCTTCGAGCGTTTCGGCATCGATGCCGTGCTGCTGCCCATGCAGGTGCCGGTGCGCGACTTCGCGGTGTTCTTCAAGTCGGCCTTTCTCGCGCGCAACCTGCGCGGCATGGTGATCGCGCCGCCGCACAAGCCGCTGGTGGTCGACCTGCTCGACGGCTGCGGCCTCTTCGGCCGTGTGGCCGGCTCGGTCAACGTGGTGCGCCGCACCGAGGGCGACCAGCTCGAAGGCGACCTGTTCGACGGCGAAGGCCTGATCGGCGCGCTCGACCACTGCAACATCCCGTTCCGCGGCAAGCGCGTGCTGATCCTCGGCGCGGGCGTGAGCGCCGCGGCCATCGGCGTGGCGCTGGCCGAGGGCGGCACGGTGAACGGCGCGGAGTACATCGCGTTCTACGACAGCGCCGCAGGCAAGGCGGCCGGCGTGGCGGCCAAGCTCGATGCGTTTTTCGACGCGACTGTCGCCTCGGTGGACAGCAACGCACCCGAAGGCTTCGACCTCGTGATCAACGCCACGCAGCTCGGGCTGGTCGATGGCGATGCATTGCCGGTCGACGTGGCGCGCATGGAAAGCCATGCGACGCTGTTCGACATTCTTCTGCGCAACCAGCCCACGCCGCTGGTGCGCGCGGCCCGCGACCGCGGGCTCAACGCGCAGGCGGGCTTCGAGATGCTGATCCAGCAGATGCCCCACTATTTCCGCTACTTCGGCCATCTGGACGCGGCCGCCGCGATGCAGGCCGACTCGAACTTCCTGCGCGAAATCATCTATCCGCCGGCGATGCACGCCGAAATCGCGCAGCCGCTGCGCTACCACTCCCCCAGCGTGGCCTGACCGCGCCTTCCTACAGAAACACGAACGACATGATTTCCGGCAAGACCACACTCATCGCCCACATCGGCTATCCCACCGAAGCCTTCAAGGCGCCGATGATCTACAACCCCTGGTTCGACAAGCACGGCATCGACGCCGTGGTCGTGCCCATGGGCGTCAAGCCCGAGGACTACGCGGCCTCGCTGCCGCAGATCTTCAGGTTCAGCAACATCCGCGGCGCGCTGGTGACCATGCCGCACAAGGTCACGACGATGTCGCTGGTCGACGAGGTGACGCCCACGGCGCGCGTCGCGGGCGCCTGCAACGCGATCCTCAAACGGCCCGACGGCACACTGCTGGGCGACCAGTTCGACGGCGCGGGCTTCGTGCGCGGCGTGGAGCGCAAGGGGCGCCTCTTCAAGGGCACGCGCGTGCTGGTGTCGGGCACTGGCGGCGTGGGCTCGGCCATTGCGGCGTCGATTGCCGCGGCAGGCGCTGCCGAACTGATGCTGTTCGACATGAGCGAGGCTTCGGCCGGCGCACTGGCCGCGCGGCTGCGCGAGCACTACCCGCAGATGAAGGTGGCCACCGGCTCGAAGGACCCGGCCGGCTACGACGTGGTCGTCAACGCCACGCCGCTCGGCATGAAGGAGGGCGATCCGCTGCCCTTCGACGTGGACCGCATCAACCCGAACACCTTCGTCGGCGAGGTCGTCATGAAGACCGAGTACACGCCGCTGCTGCAGGCGGCCAAGGCCAAGGGCTGCCAGGTGCAGGTCGGCACCGACATGCTGTTCGAGATGATTCCCGCGTACCTCGAGTTCTTCGGCTTCGGCACAGCCTCGCCGGAAGAGCTGCGCGCCGTGGCCCAACTGAAGTACTGAAAGGCCGGGTCGCCCCATGAGTATTTTCGAAGGCTTCCTCTCCACATCCGAAACGCTCGGCGCCTTCAGCGACCGCGCCTTCGTCGACGCCATGCTGCGCTTCGAGGCCGCGCTCGCGCGTGCGCAGGCGGCCGAAGGGCTGATCCCCGAAAGCGCCGCGCATTCGATCGTGAGCAGCTGCAAGGTCGAACTGTTCGACGTGGCCAAGATCGTGCGCGAGAGCGGGCGCGCGGGCAGCGTCGCGATTCCGCTGGTGAAGGCGCTGCGCGAAGCCGTGGGCCTCTTCAATGCCGAGGCCGCGCCCTTCGTGCACTTCGGCAGCACCAGCCAGGACGTGATCGACAGCGCGATGGCGCTGGTCACGCGCGAGGCGGTCGCGCTCGTCGAAGCCGATCTCGCCAAGGCCGCCGATGCACTGCTGCGCCTGGCCGTCGCGCACGCCGAAACGCCGATGCTCGCGCGCACGCTGATGCAGCCGGCCTCGGTCACCAGCTTCGGTTTCAAGTGCGCGGGCTGGGCCGCGCCGCTGGTGCGCAGCCGCATCCGCCTGCGCGACGCCGCGAGGCACGCGCTGCAGCTGCAGCTCGGCGGCGCCGTCGGCACGCTGGCGCAGATGAAGGGGCAGGGCGCGGCCGTACGCCAGCGCATGGCCAAGGAACTGGGACTGGGCGACCCCGGCGCGACATGGCACACGCAGCGCGACGAATGGGTCGCGCTCGGCTGCGAATTGGGCCTTGTCACCGGCAGCCTCGGCAAGATCGCGGTCGACATCGCGCTGCTCGGGCAGTACGAAGTCGGCGAAGTTGCAGAGCCCAGCGAGCCCGGCCGCGGCGGCTCGTCGGCGATGCCGCACAAGCGCAACCCGGTGGCCTCGATGGTCGCCATTGCCGCCGCGCACCGCGCACCGCAGCGCGTGGCCGCACTGCTCGGCGCCATGCCGCAACAGCACGAGCGCGCGCTCGGCGCCTGGCAGGCCGAGCTGGCCGAATGGCCGCAGCTGTTGATGTCGGCGCACGGCAGCGTGCGCGCAATGGCGGGCGCCTTGCCCGGCCTGCAGGTCGACGCTGCGCGCATGCGCGCCAACATCGACCGGCTGCGCGCCGAACTCCCGCGCGACGCGGCCGACGAATGGTTCGACCCCGCGCTCGCCCACAACGCCGGGCAGACCGCCCTCGCCGAAGTGAAGGCGCTGCAGGCCCGGCTCAACGACAAGGAACTCCCGCAATGACCGCCCCCGAAACTCCCGCCGAAGGCTACGAAGCCGGCCTCGTCAACCGCCGCCGCGTGCTCGGCGATGCCTGGGTCGACAAGTCGCTCGCCAACCGCAACGGCTTCAACGCCGAGTTCCAGGAACTGATCACGCGCCACGCCTGGAACGACATCTGGGGCCGCCCCGCGCTGGGCGACAAGACGCGCCGCTACATGGTGCTGTCGATGATGCTGGGCATCCATGCGTACGAAGAATTCGCCATGCACGTGCGCGCCGCGCTCGACGGGCCGCCCGAGTCGCGCCTCACGCCCGAGGACATCAAGGAAGTGATCATGATGGCCGCCATCTACTGCGGCGTGCCGGTGGCCAACCATGCCTTCGGCATCGCGGCCGGCATCCTGCGCGAGAAGGGCTTGCTGCCTGCGCTGCCCCAGTGAGCACGCCGGTCGCCAGGCGGACAGGCCGGTTCGACGCCAGCTTCACCTTGCTGCTGCCACTGCTGCTGGCGGCGCAGCCGATGGCCACCGACAGCTACCTGCCGGCGCTGCCGGCCATTGCGAAGGAACTCGGCTCCGCCAGCACCAGCCTCACGCTGTTCGTGCTGGCCTTCGGCTTCGCGCAGCTGCTGTGCGGCCCGCTGGCCGACCGCTTCGGGCGCCGACCGGTGCTGCTGGCGGGGCTCGGCTGCTACGTGCTCGCGGCATTGGGCGGCGCGCTCGCGGGCAGCGTGACGCTGCTTGCGGGCTGGCGCGCGCTGCAGGGCTTCTCGATGGCGGCGATCCTCGTGTGTTCGCGCGCGGCGGTGCGCGACCTGTACCCCGCGCACGAAGGTCCGCATGTGATGGCGCGCGGCCTGACCGGGCTGGGCGTGGTCGGCCTGACGGCGCCGCTGCTCGGCGCGTGGCTGGTGCAGGGCGCGGGCTGGCGCTGGGTGATGGTCGCGATGGCGGTGTATGCCTCGGTGCTGTTCGCGCTGTGCTGGCGCTCGTTCGGCGAAACGCGCAAGCCGCCGGGCGAGGGCGAGTCGTCCGCGCCGCGCGGCAGCACGCGTGCCGTGTTCGCAAGCCGGTCCTTCCGCGCCTGGGCCTCGCTGGCGGCGGCGACGTGGGGCGGGCTGTTCTGCTTCCTGCTGCTGTCGCCGATGGTCTACATCGGCTACCTGGGCTGGTCGCCCGCGTGGTACGGATGGATCCCGGCCGGCGGCTCGCTGGTCTACATCTTCAGCACCACCATGTGCCGCACGCTGCTCCGGCGCTATGGACCGGTGCGCACCGTGCGGCTGGGCGCTTCGCTGAGCCTGGCAGGGGCGCTCGTCCAGGCGCTCGGCTGCTGGCTGATGCCGCTGAGTGCCGTGCCGCTGCTGCTCGGCCATGCCGTGTATTGCCTCGGCCATGGCATCCACCAGCCCTGCGGACAGGCGGGCGCGGTGGGTGATTTGCCGCATCTGGCGGGCCGGGCCGTATCGTGGTCCGGCTTCGGCATGATGATGGTCGCGTTCTGCGTGGGCCAGGCGGCCTCGCATTTCGTCGACGCCGATTTTTCCCATGGCGCCTGGCCGATGGTCGTGCCCATGCTGCTGGCCGGCAGCGTGCTGGTGGCCATCGCGTTCCTCTGGCTGCCGCGTCTTCAACACCCGAAAAAGGAAACCACACCATGACCCGTCTGAATGTCGTCCGCGAAGGCGATGGTCCCATCGTCGTGCTCAGCCATGCGCTCGGCTGCGACCTGAGCATGTGGAACGGCGTGGCCGCCCAGCTCGCGCGCGCCCACACGGTGCTGCGCTACGACCATCGCAACCACGGCGCGTCGGAAGTGGTGCCAGGCGCGCTGCGCGTCGAGACACTGGCGCAGGACGTGGCCGAGCTCATCGAGCGCGAGGCGGGCGGCGAGCCGGTGCACTTCGTCGGCCTATCGATGGGCGGCATGACGGCGCAGGCGCTGGCGGTGCGGCATCCCGAATTGCTGAAGACGGTGGTGATCGCCAATTCGGCCGCGCACTACCCCGATCAGTCCCCCTGGCGCGCGCGCGTCGAGACGGTGGCCGCCAAGGGTGTGGCCGCCATTGCCCCGGGCGCCGTGGCGCGCTGGCTCACGCCGGCCTACGCGGGCACGCCCGAGGGCGCGGCCGCCGCGAAGGCGCTGCACGACGTGCTGGTGCGCACCGACGTGCAGGGCTACATCGAGAGCTGCAACGCCGTCGCGGCCATCGATTTCCGCGAGAGCAACCACCGCATGGCGGTGCCCACGCTGGTGATCGGCGGACTGCAGGACGAGGCCACGCCGATGGCGATGTCGCAGGCCATGGCCGGTGCCATTCCGGGCGCGCGCCTCGTCACCATCGACGCCGCGCACCTGAGCGCCGTCGAACGCCCGCTGGAGTTCACGCAGCTGCTGATCGATTTCTGGCGCAGCCTTTGAAGGCCGCCAGCCGGGCCTGGAGCCTAGGTGTATCCCGTATTTCGTGCGAATGATGAACGCATGTGATCGATCATCGATCAGTCGGCCTCGGAATTGATTGTGGCGAGGGCTGGGTATTCCTAAAGTCCACCCCATGCACCGCTCCATCGCCACCGTCTCGCTCAGCGGCACGCTCCGCCAGAAGCTCGAAGCCGTCGCTGCCGCCGGCTTCGACGGCATCGAGCTGTTCGAGGCCGACTTCATCAACTTCAAGGGCACGGCGGCAGAGCTGGGCCGCATTGCAGGCGACCTTGGCCTGAGCATCGACCTGTACCAGCCGTTCCGCGATTTCGAGGGCATGCCCGAGCCGCAGTTCCGCCGCAGCCTGGAGCGAGCCGAGCGCAAGTTCGACCTGATGGAAGCCATGGGCGCGCCGACGGTGCTGTGCTGCTCGAACACCTCGCCGCTGTCGGTGAACGACCCGGCGCTTGCCGCCGCGCAGCTGCACGAACTGGCCGAGCGCGCCGCGCGCCGCAACCTGCGCGTGGGCTTCGAGGCACTGGCCTGGGGCCGCCACACCTCGCTGTACGGCCAGGCCTGGGACATCGTGCGGCGCGCCGATCATCCGCACCTGGGCCTGATCCTCGACAGCTTCCACACGCTCTCGCTGAAGGACGACCCGACCGGCATCGCCGCCATTCCGGGCGACAAGATCTTCTTCCTGCAGATGGCCGATGCGCCGCTGCTGTCGATGGACGTGCTGCAGTGGGCGCGCCACCACCGCTCGTTCCCGGGGCAGGGCGACTTCGACGTGGTCGGCTTCTTCGAGCAGGTGCTGCGCGCGGGCTACACCGGGCCGCTGTCGCTCGAGATCTTCAACGACATCTTCCGCGAGACGCCGAACCGCCGCACCGCGGTGGACGCCATGCGCTCGCTGCTGTACCTCGAAAGCGAAGCGCGCGGGCGGTTGGTTGCCGAAGCCCCGATGCAGCCACTGCAGGTGGAGCTGTTCAACCCGCCGCCGGTGTCCGCGCTGTCGGGCCTGTCGTTCATCGAGTTCGCGGCCGACGAGGCTTCGGCCGCAACGCTGGACACGCTGGTGAAGCAGCTCGGCTTCCGCCGCATCGGCAAGCATCGCTCCAAGGCCGTGACGCTGTACCGCCAGGGCGAGATCAACCTGATCGTCAACGCACAGCCCGATTCGTTCGCGCGCGGCCGCTTCGAGGCGCATGGCACCTCGGTGTGCGCGCTGGGCGTGCGCTGCGGCGACCCGCTCGCGGCCGTGGACCGCGCCACCGCCATGCGTTCGCAGCGGCACGACAGCCCGGTCGGTCCCCACGAACTGCACGTGCCCGCCATCGTCGCGCCGGGCGGCAACCTCATTCACTTCGTGCCCGAGGCGCTGGGTGCCAACGGCCTGTACGAGGCCGACTTCGTCCTGCAGGACGAGGGCGCCGATGCCAACGACGCCGGCCTGCAGCGCATCGACCACGTGGCCCTGGGCCTGGCGGTCGACCAGCTCGACACCTGGGTGCTGTTCACACGCGCCGTGCTCGGCCTGGAACCCGGCGAAAGCCTGGAGCTGGCCGATCCCTTCGGCCTGATCCGCAGCCGCGGCGTCGCCAACGCGGACCGCAGTGTGCGGCTGGTGCTCAACGTGTCGCTGAGCCAGCGCACCCGCACCGCGCGCACGCTGAGCGTGACCGGCGGCGGCGCGGTGCACCACATCGCGCTGGGCTGCGCGGACATCTTCGACTCGGCCGCGAAACTGCGCGCCAACGGCACGCGCTTCGTGCCCATCTCCGACAACTACTACGACGACCTGGCTACGCGCATCGACATCGCGCCCGAACTGCTGGCGCGCATGCGCGAAGCGGGCGTGCTGTTCGACCGTTCGCCGGCCGGCGACTACTTGCACATCTACACCGAGAACATCGAAGGCGGACTGTTCTTCGAACTGGCACAGCGCACCGCAGGCTACGACGCCTACGGCGCGCTCAACGCACCCGCGCGCATGGCATCGCAGGCGCAGGAATAGATTTTTTTCGTCAACCCGGAGACAAACCATGGCAACCACCACGGCCCACGAGCCGAAAGGCAAGCACCAGTCGAAGAAGGCCACCGCGAGCGGCTGGATCGGCTCGGCGCTGGAGTACTACGACTTCTTCATCTACGCCACCGCGGCGGCGCTGATCTTTCCGCAGATCTTCTTTCCGAAGGGCGATCCGCAGATCGCGATCATCGCGTCGCTCGCGACGTACGGCGTGGGCTACGTCGCACGACCGATCGGCGCAGTGCTGCTGGGCCACTGGGGCGACACGCACGGCCGCAAGAACGTGCTCATCCTGTGCATGTTCCTGATGGGCCTTTCCACCGTTGCCGTCGGCCTGCTGCCGACATATGACCAGGTCGGCCTGTGGGCGCCCGCGCTGCTGGTGCTGCTGCGCCTGATCCAGGGCTTCGCGGTGGCCGGCGAGATTTCCGGCGCGAGTTCGATGATCCTGGAGCACGCGCCATTCGGGCGTCGCGGCTTCTTCGCGAGCTTCACGCTGCAGGGCGTGCAGGCCGGCCAGATCATGGCGGCCGCGGTGTTCCTGCCGCTCGCGCACTACATGGACAAGGAGGCCTTCAACTCCTGGGGCTGGCGCATTCCGTTCCTGCTGAGCTTCATCGTCATCGTGGCCGGCTACATCATCCGCAAGGAAGTGGAAGAGACACCCGCTTTCGCCGAAGTCGACAAGAGCGCGGCTGTGCCGAAGGCGCCGGTGATCCAGGCCGTGACCGAAAGCTGGCCCGACATGCTGCGCGTGCTGCTGTGCTCCCTGATGAACGTGATCCCGGTGGTCGCGACCATCTTCGGCGCCGCCTACGCGGTGCAGCCCGGCTACGGCATCAACTTCGAGAAGGACATCTACCTCTGGATTCCGGTGATGGGCAACATCGTGGCCGTGATCGTGATCCCGTTCGTCGGCACCCTGTCGGACAAGATCGGCCGCCGCCTGCCGATCGCCATCGGTGCCCTCGGTTCGGGCCTGCTGTCGTTCGGCTACCTGTACGCCATCAGCATCCACAACGTGCCGCTGGCCATCGTGATGTCGCTCCTGATGTGGGGCGTGGTCTACCAGGGCTACAACGCCGTGTTCCCGAGCTTCTACCCGGAGATGTTCCCCACGCGCACCCGCGTCTCTGGCATGGCGATCTCGCAGAACATCGGTACCGCGATCACCGCGCTGCTGCCGGCGCTGTTCGTGGCGGTCGCGCCCCCCGGCGCCACCAACATCCCGCTGACCGTCGGTGCCATCACGCTGGCGATCTGCGCCATCGCCGCGGTCTCGGCCTGGACTGCCCGCGAAACCTACCGCGTGCACATGAACGACCTGGGCAAGCCCGACGCGATCCCGGTCGACAAGGCCGAGTACGACCTCCTGCGCGAGAAGACGCTGGCGGAAGCGCGCATGGCCAAGGCCGCGGCCTGAAGACCTTTCGCATGCCAGGGGTTGTGGCGCCATGAAGAATGGCGCCATGACTACCTCTTCTTCCCACCTCAAGATCGACTTCGTCTCCGATGTGTCCTGTCCCTGGTGCGCCGTCGGCCTGAGCTCGCTCGAGGCGGCGCTCAGGAACGTGGCGCCCGGGGTCACCGCGGAACTGCACTTCCAGCCCTTCGAGTTGAACCCGCAGATGCCGCCCGAAGGCCAGGACACCTTCGAGCACCTGAACCAGAAGTACGGCTCCACGCGCGAGCAACAAGCCCAGTCGCGCGAGATGATCCGCCAGCGCGGCGCTGCCGTCGGATTCGAGTTCAGCCCCGGAGGCCGGCCGCGCGTCTACAACACCTTCAACGCGCACCGGCTGCTGCACTGGGCCGAGCTCGAGAGCCCGGCACGGCAGGCGGCACTCAAGAAGCTGCTGCTGAAGGCCTACTTCACCGACAGCCAGAACCCGTCGGACCCCGAAGTGCTGGTGCGCGCGGCGACCGAAGCGGGGCTCGACCCGGTGCGTGCGCGCCAGATCCTGGACAGCGACGAATTCGCGCAGGAAACGCGCGAACGCGAGCGCATGTACACCGACGCCGGCATCCACTCGGTGCCCGCAATCATCATCAACGACCAGCACCTCATTTCGGGCGGCCAACCCGTCGAGGTGTTCGAGCGCGCGCTGCGGCAGATTGCCGGCGCTGCGCCGCCGAGCGTGTCGGTAGCCTGACTTAGCTGACGCTTAGGCGCCTCCTGGCGCAGCGCTGCGAAGGTAAAGAGCGTCAACGCGCAGCGGGGCGCAGTGGTTGAGAGGAGCATCCTCTTCACGCTCACGCCCAGGAGTTCCGATGAATAAGAAAAGCCTACTCGGCGCCTGTGTGGTGGCGCTGCTCGCGGCCTGCGCGAGCGCGCCGGGAGACCATCGGCCACTGGTATCGGTATCGCTGCCCTCCGCTCCGGTGAACGAAGCCACGCGCCTGCGCTGGCTCGACCGCGTGAGCTGGGGCGCCAACGCGAGCGGCGACGCACGGCTGGCGAAGCGCGGCCTGTCGCTGTGGATGCGCGACCAGCTCAACCCGCGGCCCGCGCCGCTGCCGCCGGCCGCGCAGGCGCAGATCGATGCGATGGCCATCTCGCGCACGCCGCTCGATCAGCTCGTCTCCGAACTCGACGCGCAGCGCAAGGCCGCCGATGCGCTGCCCGACGAAGAGCAGAAAAAGGCCGCGCGGCAGGCTTACCAGCAGCAACTCAACCAGCTCGCTCGCGAGGCGCAGCAGCGCTTCGTGCTGCGCGCGCTGTACTCGCCCAACCAGCTGCAGGAGCAGATGACGTGGTTCTGGATGAATCACTTCAACGTCAACCTGCGCAAGGACAACATCCGTGCGATGGTGGGCGACTACGAAGAGAACGCCATCCGCCCGCACGCGCTCGGCAGGTTCCGCGACCTGCTCGGCGCCACGCTGCACCACCCCGCGATGCTGCGCTACCTCGACAACGCGCAGAACGGCGCCAACCGCATCAACGAGAACTACGCGCGCGAGCTGATGGAGCTGCACACGCTGGGCGTGGGGGGCGGCTATTCGCAGGCCGACGTGCAAGAGCTGGCGCGCGTGCTCACCGGCGTGGGCGTGAGCTACCAGCCGCTCGATGCGCCACCGCCCAATGTGCGGCCGCCCGTGCGTGCCGACTACGTGCGCAAGGGCCTGTTCGAGTTCAACCCGAACCGGCACGACTACGGGCCGAAGACGCTGCTGGGCCAACCCATCCAGAGCCGTGGATTGGCCGAGGCCGACGAGGCGCTCGACCGCCTCGCGCGCGCGCCGGCCACCGCGCGCTTCATCTCGCGCAAGCTCGCCGTGTACTTCGTGTCGGACGATCCACCGCCCGCGCTGGTCGACCGCATGGCCGCGGCCTTCACGCGCAGCGACGGCGACATCGCCATCACACTGAAGTCGCTGTTCGAATCGCCCGAGTTCTCTGCATCGCTGGGTCGCAAGTTCCGCGACCCGGTGCACTACGTGATGGCCGGCGTGCGGCTCGCATACGACGGCCGTGTCGCGTCGGACGTGAACCCCGTGCTCAACTGGATCAACCGCATGGGCGAGCAGCTGTACGGCCACGAGACGCCCGATGGCTATCCGCTCAATGAAGCCGCATGGGCCAGTGCGGGGCAGATGAACACGCGCTTCGAGATCGCGCGTGCCATCGGTGCGAACGGCGCGGTGCTGTTCCGCACGGACGACAAGGCGCCGCTGGAGAAGCCCGCCTTTCCGCCGCTGGCCGAATCGCCAGCGGTTCGCGCGATGCAGGGCGGCCTGAGTGCGGATACGCGCGAGGCGCTGGCGCAGGCGAAGAATCCGCAGGAATGGAATACCTTCCTGCTGGCGTCGCCCGAGCTGATGCGCCGCTGATGTTTTTCTCCCTCCCCGCTGGGGAGGGCAGGGGTGGGGGCAAGCGGCGCTGGTTCCGCTTCGGTGTTTGATCGAGTGCCGCTTGCCCCCATCCCAACCTTCCCCCAGAGGGGGAAGGAGCAAGGCAAAAGAAAGGACAACCGTCATGCAACGTCGAGAACTCTTGAAGCTCATCGCCGCCGCCCCGTTCGCAGGCGCCGCCGGCCAGCTGATGGCCGCGCCCGCCGCCGAAGGCACCAAGCTGCTGGTCGTGTTCCTGCGCGGCGCGTACGACTGCAGCAACCTGCTCGTGCCGACCAGCAGCGACTTCTACTACGCCTCGCGGCCCAACATCGCCATCGCGCGCCCCGGCACACCCAACGGCGCGCTTCCGATCGACGGCAACTGGGGCCTGCACCCGGCGCTCGCGCAAACCGTGATGCCACTGTTCCAGCAGAAGCAGGCGTCCTTCATCGCCTTCGCCGGCACCGACGACCTCACGCGCAGCCACTTCGAGACGCAGGACTCCATCGAACTCGGCCAGGCGCTCGACAAGCGCCGCGACTACCGCTCGGGCTTTCTCAACCGGCTGGCCGGCGTGCTCGGCGCGGGGCCCGCCACCGACGTGTCGCCCATCGCCTTCACCGACCAGCTACCGATCTCGCTGCGCGGCAACGCCAAGGCCGCCAACATGGCGCTCGCGGGCAATGCGCGCTCGGCCCTCGACGCGCGGCAGAGCCAGGTCATCGCGGCCATGTACCGCAACACCGCACTCGCGCAGCCCGTGGCCGAGGGCTTCCAGGTGCGCGATGAAGTCATGCGCGCCGTGCAGGCCGAGATGGACGCGGCCAGCCGCAACGCCATGAGCGCCAAGGGCTTCGAGCTCGTGGCGCGCCGCATGGCGCTGCTGATGCGCGACCGCTTCGACCTGGGCTTCGTCGACGTCGGCGGCTGGGACACGCACGTGGGGCAGGGCGGTGCCACCGGCTACCTTGCCAACCGTTTTGAAGAACTGGGCCGCGGCGTGGCCGGCTTCGCGCAGGAGATGGGCGAGGATGCATGGCGCCAGACCGTGGTCGTCGTCATCAGCGAGTTCGGCCGCACCTTCCGCGAGAACGGCAACCGCGGCACCGACCACGGGCACGGCACCGTGTACTGGGTGCTCGGCGGCGGGCTGTCGGCACAGGCGGGCGGGCGCGTCGTCGGCGAGCAGCAGGCGCTGACGCAGGCGACGCTGTTCGAGAACCGGGACTATCCGGTGCTCAATGAATACCGGGCGGTGTTCGGCGGGTTGTTCAGGCGGATGTATGGCTTGTCGCCGGCGCAGCTGGCGAAGGTGTTCGATGGGGTGGCGCCGAAGGATCTGCAGCTGGTCTGACGGGCGGATCGGCCATGGGGCCTTCGAGTGGACAATCGAGGAAGCTCCATTCGAAACCACAGCCAAGACCACCATGCCCCGCCTCGACGACCCCCTCCACGACGCCGAAGTCGGCTCCCGCGACAGCACGCTCGACACCACGCGCATCGACGACGTGCGCATCGGCGCCGTCCGTCCGCTCATCACCCCCGCGCTGCTGCAGGAACGCGTGCCCGTGCGCGACAACACGCTGGCGCTGGTCGAGCGCAGCCGCGCGGAAATTGCCGACGTGCTGCACGGCCGCGACGACCGGCTGGTGGTCGTGGTCGGCCCGTGCTCCATCCATGACCACGACCAGGCCATCGAATACGCACAGCGCCTGAAGATCGTCTCCGATTCGCTGCAGGACGACCTGCTCATCGTGATGCGTGCCTACTTCGAGAAGCCGCGCACCACCGTGGGCTGGAAGGGCTACATCAACGACCCGCACCTGGACGGCAGCTTCGCGATCAACGAAGGGCTGGAGCGCGCGCGGCGCCTGCTGCTCGAACTGACCACCCTGGGCCTGCCGACCGGCACCGAGTTCCTCGACCTGTTGAGCCCGCAGTTCATTGCCGACCTGATCGCCTGGGGTGCCATCGGCGCCCGCACCACCGAGAGCCAGAGCCACCGGCAGCTGGCGTCGGGCCTGAGCTGCCCGGTCGGCTTCAAGAACGGCACCGACGGCAGCGTCAAGGTTGCGGCCGACGCCATCCTCGCGGCCCGCGCGCCGCATGCCTTCATGGGCATGACCAAGATGGGCATGGCGGCGATCTTCGAGACCCGCGGCAACGACGACTGCCACGTGATCCTGCGCGGCGGCAAGGCCCCCAACTATTCGGCCGCGGATGTCGCGGCCAGCTGCGAGGCGCTGCTGGCGAATGGCCTGCGGCCGCAGGTGATGATCGATGTCTCGCACGGCAACAGCAGCAAGCAGCACCAGCGGCAGATCGTGGTCGCCGAAGACGTGGCAGCGCAGATCGCGGCGGGCGAGCGGCGCATCACGGGCATCATGATCGAGAGCCATCTGGAGGAAGGACGGCAGGACCTGAAGCCCGGGGTTGCGCTGAAGCATGGGGTTTCGATCACCGATGCCTGCATCGGCTTTGCGCAGACGGTGCCGGTGCTTGAGGGGCTGGCTTCGGCGGTGAAGGAGCGGCGGCGGGTGTCGAAGGGGTGAGGCTGGAGGGGGCCTGCTCAAGCTTGGAGTGGCCGAGCAGCAACTGCACCGCACGGAGGTTCCTCGTCCGCCGGTAGATCAGGGTCGCCTTCGTCCGTCGCATCGAGTGCCAAGCTCTCTGACCCAGCCACCAAGAATCCGGGCGTACTGCCGGGTGCCGAGGTGCGGCGAGTCGTGCATTCGGCTCGGGAACAGGACGTCGTCCGATCGCAGCCCGGCGTGCTGAATCCACGCCTGCACAGGCTCGCGGGTTCCGGGCGTGAGCTCGAACTGCACCGGACGCTGCGTCTTGCGCTGCATCACTGTTGCCTTTGCTCTCCGTGGCAAACGTCCCTGACCTTCAGGCTGACAAGATGCGCGGGCCGGACTGCAGCTGTCCTTGGTGCCGCGCCTGCTTCGCTGGATTGGGCATCGGCTTTCGCGGCTATGTTTTGACCTGCGGCAGCAAGGGGCACAATCGGCCAGGACCGGCCTCTAGCATTTGCACAGAATCCACCGAAGACAGACGCTGGGACATTGGTCACTTTGTCCGTGGCGTCCAATAGATCCCACAAATCCCTATCGAATCCATTGCTCCGAGGAGCCATTTCTGGTGCTGACGCAGACGCTGCAAGACAACGGTGATTCATTTGAGGTGTCAGTTCGCAAAGCTGCCACAGGTTCGCCAGTCGTTCTTTTCTCAGTCGGATCGGGCGGTCAGCCGGAACGGCTTTCTACGCTTCTGGACGCCTTGACTGAATCTGGTTGGACGGTTGTTGCCCCACATTTCGAGCGACTTGCTTCGACTACCCCAACAGAGGAGGAACTGGCCCTCCGGGCAAGACGCCTCGCCCTTGCCCTGGACGCATTCGTTGAGCCCTCCGCAAAAGCAATGGGCGTGGGGCATTCGATCGGTGCTGCCATCCTCGTTGCAATGGCCGGCGCTCAACTGTGGTTGGGGCCAGGTCGGCGCGTCAGCATTGCACCGGACCGTCGCTTGGCTCGTCTGGCCCTTTTGGCGCCGCCAACCGGTTTCTTTCAAGCTCCGGCCGCACTTGATGCCGTGCGAATTCCAGTTCTGGCGTGGGTGGGGTCGGCAGACAGCATCACGCCGCCAATCCAAACAGAATGGCTTGCAAGTGCCATGCACGATCGGAACATCGTGGATGTCCGCATCACCGAAGGGGCTGGGCATTTCTCGTTCATGGACGTCCCACCGCCGCACAGTACGGAGCCACTTCCCAACAAGCAAGCGTTTCTGCGAGAGTATTCGCATGAGATCTGCAAGTTCGTGAGGGCCGCCTAGAGAGCGAACTAGCAGCAGTGGCGTTTGCCTCTGCGGCCTGCGCCCTCCGTCGAGCACAAGAGTCGCATTGGTGCCTTGGCTGACTCGAAAGACGGCGATGAACCCGAAGTTCCGGCCGTCGCAACCGGCTACATTCGGCCACAACCGGCCGTTTGCAGCGCCGGGCAAAGTAGGCCGAGAACGGAAGTTCGCCGGCGCCTCCCGGTTTTCCAATCGGGGCGCGCTTGCCTCACGTCGCTTTCAATACAGTGAACCGAAAATGACGCCTGCCATTGCGGCCGTCGCAGCGTTGGCTGGCATCCCGGGGTTGCAGTCACTTGTACTCGCGCGACGCGCCTTGACCGAAGGTCAGCGCAACGAGCTCGATCGATTGGGCCCTAAGATTGTCGAGGTGGACGATTAGGGCTCATTGCGGCCGAGGCTGTGTGGAAACGCCCTCATCGCGCCCAGTATGCCGGACCCTCGCGTTAGCGAGTGTCCTGATGGGTCTCGATGCCCCCAGCAAGCGAATTGTCGCGAGTGACCTCGTTTGCACGTGCTGAGGCGCCGCATATCGGTAAGGCCGCATTTGAGAGGCTCACGGCCCCACCAACCGCATCGCCTTCATCGTCTTCGCCATCCCCAGAATCCGCATCACCCGCTTGAGGTTGTACGCCAGCACGTGCAGGCTCATCTCGGTGCTTACGTGCTCCAGCGTCTTCGTCAGGAAGTGGGTGGACCCCATCCAGTGTTTCAGCGTACCGAACACGTGCTCCACAGTGCGTCGTCGCAGGGTCATGGCGTCAAGTTTCCTGTCCAGCCGCCGCTGGACGCGCTCCAGAACCTGTTCGTGCTCCCATCGACGGATGCGCCGGTAGTCGCTGGTTGTGCACTCATCTTTCATGGAGCAACGAGGGCAAGCACTGGTCCAGTAGACGCGTGCGTTCAGGCCATTCCTCTCGATCGTGTTGAACCGATAGATTGCGCGTTCGCCTGCTGGGCACTGGTACTGGTCATCCCTGGCGATGTAGATGAAGTCGCTCTTGTCGAAGCGCCCCTGGGCCTTGGCGCCCGAGGTCATCGGCTTGGGCACGTAAGTCGCGATGCCCGTGTCTTCACAGGCCTTGAGCTCAGTGCCGTTGAAGTACCCACGGTCAGCGAAGACGCGCAGCCTGCTTTTACCCATCGCCTCGCGCGCGGCCTGCGCCATCTTGCTCAGCTGGGCTCGGTCATTGCCGATGTTCGTCACCTCGTGGGCAATGATCAGATGGTGCTTGGCATCGACTGCCGCTTGCACGTTGTAGCCCACCAGGCCCGAGCCCTTGGCCTGCGAGTTCATCGAGCGTGAGTCGGGATCGGTGGTGGAGCGCTGGCCGTCGGGCTCGTGCTGCAGTTGCTCCTTGGTCTCATCGAGCTGGCGCATCTGCTCGCGCAACCTCTTGATCTTGTCCTGCAGTCGCTCGGTCTTGGCCTCGACCTCCGCGGGCTGCGTACGGTCGGCGGTCTCCAGCGCGTCGAGGTAGCGCTGGATGCTCTGCTCGATCTGCCGCTGGCGCGCATCGATCTTGGCTGGCGTGACGTTGCGGTCCCGGCTGTTGACCGCCTTGAATTTGCTGCCATCAATGGCCACGATGGCCTGCGTGAACAGCTTGAGCTCCCGACACATGCCCACGAAACGCTTGCAGACGTTGCGGATGCCCGCGCCGTTGTCGTGACGGAAGTCGGCAATGGTCTTGAAGTCCGGGGCAAGCCGGCCAGTGAGCCACATCAACTCGACGTTGCGTTGGGCCTCGCGTTCCAGGCGTCGGCTGGACTGGATGCGGTTCAGGTAGCCGTAGATGTAGAGCTTGAGAAGCACCGCCGGGTGGTACGCAGGCCGACCGGTGGCAGCTGGGTCCGCGCCTTTGAAGCCGAGTGCCTGAAGATCCAGTTCCTCGACGAAGGCGTCGACCACTCGCACCGGGTTGTCTTCGCCGATATAGTCATCAAGACATTCCGGCAACAGCGCGACCTGCTGTCGATCTTCGCCTTCGATGAATCGCTTCATGGGCACCTCGCTTGAAACGGGTGCATCGATTTTATTTTTTGAAGGGCGGGACTGGAAGTCTTTTCACACAGCCTCGGCCACAACCGGACATTCCGATCCACCTTCCAGTAGGACCATGCAACGACACACCCTGTATGCGTACGTAGACGACTCTGACCTAGAAGACGTCGCCGCGCTCATCGAGGAAAGGCTTGTCGAGCTTGCCGAAGCGCCAGGCTGGGTCACATCAAGGCCGACCGTGGTAAATCAGAAGACAAACCTGTCCGGCAGCCACCCTGATGATTTGCCCGACTGGGACCTTGGCATCAATTTGGCACTACCGAACCTAGGCGACGAGCCTGCTAGATGGTTCGGCGACGTTGTGCGCGTTGTCGGGTATTTGGCAAAGCTGCGCTCGGCGTTCGACCGCGAGTTCGTCATCGGCATTGCCGACAACGTCACCGGCGTGACTGAGGACCTCTTCTTCATCGAATCCGACACGCCGGACCTTGATAGGCTGCAGAGCGCCGTCGGCGTTCGCGGCGGCGACCTGCCGCAGGCCTCCTGAGGTGCTTCGGTTGCACGCCGACTTCCTGAGCAAGGCGCTTGCGTTCCTTGCGCGATGACCGGCAGCGGACTGCCTGCCGTGCACAATCTGCCCCAGCATGCGAATCCACGAACTGAAACGCCGACTGCGCGAAGCCGGAGCCGGCCCCAGCCACGAACAACGCATCCTGCGGCTGTGGTCCCATGCGCTGCCCCGGGACAGCGGCAGGCGTAAACCGTCGAGCTTCTTTCCGTCGTCGCTGATGGCTGTCCTGCCGTCGATCGAAGCCGAGCTTGCGGGGCTGGCGCGCATCCATGCGGTGCATCCCGGTGCCGATGGTTCAGAGCGGCTGCTCGTAGCCCTCGCGGACGGCCAGACCGTGGAGAGCGTGCTTCTGCCCCGTGATGGCCTGTGCGTCTCCTCGCAGGTCGGATGCGCCGTCGGGTGCCACTTCTGCATGACCGGCCGCGAAGGCTTGCTGCGCCAGGTGGGAAGCGCCGAGATCATTGCCCAGGTCGCCCTCGCGCGCATGCGGCGGCCGGTGCGCAAGGTGGTGTTCATGGGCATGGGTGAACCGGCCCACAACCTGGACAACGTGATGGAGGCGATCGACCTGCTCGGCACGGTGGGCAACGTTGGCCACAAGAACCTGGTGTTCTCGACCGTGGGCGATCCACGCGCGTTCGAGAGGCTGCACCAGGAACGCGTGAAGCCTGCGCTGGCGCTCTCGTTGCACACGACCAAGGCCGATCTGCGCCGCAAGCTCCTGCCGCGTGCGCCGAACATGACGCCCGAGGAACTGGTCGCCGCAGGCGAGCGCTATGCGCGTGCCACCGGCTACCCGATCCAGTACCAGTGGACGCTGTTGGAAGGCATCAACGACGGGCAGGATGAGATCGAAGGCATCGTCCAGCTGCTCTCCGGCAAGTACGGCGTGCTGAACATGATTCCCTTCAACGCGGTCGACGGCGTGGCGTTCAGCCGCCCGTCGTGGGAGCGTTGCGAACAGATGGCTCGCACGCTGCACGAGCGGGGCATCCTGACGAAGCTGCGCAATTCAGCCGGTCAGGATGTCGACGGCGGATGCGGCCAGTTGAGGGCGCGCGCAGCCGAAGTGCAGGTGCTGTTTCGAAAGACCGAAGACCGGCGTTAGGTCGACCCGCCCGCGTCCGGGTGCTGCAGCTTCACCGAGATCCCGTAAAGAGCCAGCATGCCGAGCACATGCCCGATGGCGACGCCTGGCTCGCCTGATTCGATCCGTGCGATGGTCTGGACGTGAACGCCCAGGCGTGCGGCAGCGGCGGCCTGGCCCTCGCCGGCACTGGTGCGCGCCAGCTTGGCGGCGGCGCCCAGCTCCTTGATCGCCAGAATGGCGTCGCCCCCGATGTCTGCGGAAATTCGTTTGCCTTTGGCCATTTCCGCATTGTCACCGCAGAGAATCCCCGCATGCCCCACGCCGTTTCCCTCCTTCGCGCCGCGCGCCTGGCGCGAAGCGCCAAACCCTTTCTGGCCCGCGGGGGCTTCAAGCGCGAGCGCTGCGCCGGCTGCCGGCTGGTGCCCAGCCACTGCATGTGCGCAGTGCGCCCGTCGGTGGCAACACGCGCTGGGGTGTGCCTGCTCATGGCCGACATCGAGCCGCTCAAGCCGACCAACACGGGTTGGCTGATTGCCGACGTGGTGGCCGATACCTTCGCCTTCGGCTGGATGCGCACCGACACCGACCCCGCGCTGCTGGCCTTGCTGAGCGACCCGCAGTGGCAACCGTACGTGGTGTTCCCGGGGCAGTACGCGGCGCCCGAGCGGGTGGTCGCCAGTGTCTCGTCGCCCGACCCAACCCGTGCCGGCACTGCCAAACGCCCGCTCTTCATCCTGTTCGACGGGACCTGGGCCGAGGCGCGCAAGATGTTCAGCAGGAGCCCTTACCTCGACCTGCTGCCCGTGCTGAGCCTGCAGCCGGAGCGGATCACGCAATACAAGCTGCGCCGCTCCGGCCGCGACGACCATTTCTGCACGAGCGAGGTGGCCGCGCTGTGCATGAACCTGGCAGGTGAACACGCCGCCGAGCAAACGCTGGAGGCCTATCTCGCGGTCTTCACGCACCACTACCTGAGTGCGAAGAAGCAGCAGCCCATTGCATGGGATGGGGCTGCGCATCAGCGGCTGCGCGAGCTGTCCGCTCTCCCGCTTTCATGAACCGCGCCGGCCGCTGATGGGCGCATGCAGCGCCATCAGCCCGGCCACCCAGTCGATGAACACGCGCAGCTTGGCGCTGACGTGCCGGTTCGGCGGAAACGCGATGTACAGCGGCATCGGGTCGAGCTGCCAGCCCTCGAACAGAGGTACCAGTTCCCCGTTCGCCACGTGCGCCTTGGCCAAGTAGTCGGGTAGCCAAAGGATGCCGAGTCCGGCCAGACCAGCCGCGAGGTAGGCATTGCCGTCGTCGACCGACAGCACGTAGCGGCCCTGCACCCCGATGTGCTCGCCATCGCGGCGCATGGTGTACGGAAAAGTCTTGCCGTTGCGCGACCACAGGAAGCCCACGATGCGGTGATGCGTGTCTTCCAGGTCCTGAGGGTGCGAGGGCGTGCCGGCGAGTTCCAGGTAGCTCGGCGCCGCATACACGCCGAGCTGCAGATCGCCCACGCGGCGTGCCATGAGCGACTGGTCGGTGAGTTCGCCGCCGCGCACCACGCAGTCCACGTTCTCGCCGATCAGGTCCACCATGCGATCGCTCACGCCCATGTCGAGCTGGATGTCGGGGTAGCGCGCGTGGAACGCCGGCAGCGCCGGCACCAGGATCGTGCGCGCCAGCGGGCTGGGCACGTCCACGCGCAGCCGGCCCCTGGGCGATGCCGAGGCGCCCGAGAGGCTGGTCTCGGCATCGTCCATGTCGGCCAGCAGGCGCACCACGCGCTCGTAGTAGGCCGCGCCGTCGGCAGTGACGTTGACCTTGCGCGTCGTGCGGTTGAGCAGCTTCACGCGCAGCCTCGCTTCGAGCTGCTGCACCAGCTGCGTCACGCTGGTCTTGCTCATGTGAAGCGTCTCGGCCGCCTTGGTGAAGCTGCCTGCTTCCACCACGCGGGCGAATGCCTGCATTGCATCGAAACGGTCCATGGTGCTGCTCCTGCGGATGCGCGGATTGTTTGGGTTCTGCAAACAGTGATTGTTGGCCTTGCCCGTTTATCCGGGAGGCGCGGCTCCCTAAAGTCCCTTCATCGTTATTTCTTCGGGAAGGCCATCCATCCATGATTCAGCGCGACGTCGTTTTTCCACCCCGGCGCCAGGCGCTCTACGAAAAGAATCGCTACTCGCCGGCGATCCGGTCCAACGGCTTCCTGTTCGTGTCGGGGCAGGTCGGCAGCCGCCCCGATGGCTCGCCGGAGCCCGATCTGGAGGCGCAGGTCCGGCGGGCGTTCGAGAACCTGAATGCGATCCTTGCGGCGGCGAACTGCACGTTCGACGACGTGGTCGACGTCACGGTGTTCATCGTCGATCCGGAGTCGAATTTCGAGACGGTCTGGAAGGTGGTGCCGGAGTACTGGGGCGGAGCGCCGCACCCGACGCTGACGGGGATCGGGGTGACGTGGCTCTACGGATTCCAGTTCGAGATCAAGGTGATTGCGAGGCTGCCGGAGAACAATGAGGGCTGAGCCCTGCGCTCGCCACGGGCCGCCCGGCCGCCTGCATGGGAGCGATCTCAGCGGATGGGCTTATGGTGACCTGCGCGGAGCTGGCTTGCGCGCTGGCCTTTCAGGTAGCCGGTCACGAGGCGCGCACCCTCGTCGATGAGCGCTTCCATCCGATCGTCGGTCAGAACCCTGGAGTGGTGCAGCACCGCGTTGTGCGTCAACGCCTCGATCGTGGTGACACATACAAACGATGCGAGCTCCAGGTCGTCGACGCCGAGTTCGTCCCGGGCTCCTTCTAGATAGGTACTGAACAGGCTGAAATTTTCACGACTGAAGGTTTCCAGCTTCTCCAGCTTTCCCACGCGCGGGATCTGTTCGGCGAGCACCCGATGCAGTTGGGGGTCGAGACGGTGGGCCTCTACCGCGACAGCGACGAACCTGCGCATCACCTGGTCCAGCGGCTGGCTCGAGACCTCGCTCAGCTCGCTGCGCACCATCTGCATGATCTGCTGCTGGTGGCGCTCGATCACGGCGGCGACGAGTGCCTCCTTGCTGGGGAAATATTGATAGAGCGAGCCGATGCTCACCCCCGCAACCTCCGCGATGCGGTTGGTGCTGGCCTTGTCGAAACCATCCTTGACCAGAATGCGAGCAGTTGCCTCGATCAGGTTGTCCACGGTCGCGCGCGATCGCTCCTGAATGGCGGTTTTCCTGGGCCGGATGACTGGTTTTCTCGTCATTTTCAGATGCCATCAATGCGAGTATGAAAAGCGAATGATCGCTCATATTCTGAGTGGGCGCGGACAGGCAGCGCAACTTCCTGCATGTAAGACCCGTGGCGCGCAAACCCCTCAGGAGACCATGACATGGACGACACACTGCATCACCTCTTCAGATACAAGGCTTGGGCAAACGACCAGCTGTTGACCGCGCTGGCCCGGCTTGGCGACAGCTCCTCGATCACCGCATTGGCCATCAAGGCCTTGAGCCACACCTACGTGGTCGACCGGATATTCGCCGCCCACATCAGGCGGGAAGCTCACGGGTACGCATCGGCCAACTTGAGCGAGATGCCAACGCTGGAAGATCTGTCCACCGATCTCCGGAGAAGCGATCAGGAATACATCGACTATGTGTCGACGCTCGATCTCGACCAACTGGCCGAACGAATCGACTTCGCGTTCACCGACGGCGCACAGGGGCGCATGTCCCGCGAGGAGATGCTCATGCATGTTGTCACGCACGGAGCAGGCCATCGTGGACAGGTGAGCGCGGTGATGCTGCTCAATTCGGTTCCACCGGCCAGGGATGGCTTCACGACGTACCTGCACGAGGCCCAGGCGTCGACGAGAGGGCGGGTCGCCGCTCGAGCGTAGTCGGGTTGCTACGTCCGCTCCGGGCCTGCTTGACGATGCCCCGCACGGTTTCTGGAGACAATGACCCCGCTCGAAGCCAAGCATGAGGGGATCAAGATGTCAGCTGACGACTGGTGGAAGTGCGGAATCGTCTATCAGGTCTACCCGCGTTCGTTCCAGGACAGCAACGGCGATGGCATCGGAGACCTCGACGGAATCCGCGCCCGGCTGGATCATCTGGTCTCGCTCGGCGTCGATGCCGTCTGGATCTCGCCGATCTATCCCTCGCCGATGGCCGACTTCGGCTACGACATCTCCGATTTCTGCGACATCGATCCGTGCTTCGGCACGCTCGATGGCTTCGATGCGCTGGTGCAGGAGGCCCATGCGAAGGGGCTCAAGCTCATCCTGGATTTCGTGCCCAACCACACGTCGGACCGGCATCCGTGGTTCGTGCAAAGCCGCAGCGCGCGCAGTGATGCGCGGCGCAACTGGTACATCTGGCGCGACCCGGGGCCCGACGGCGGGCCGCCCAATAACTGGCTCGGCAATTTCGGCGGCCCGGCCTGGAGCTTCGATGCGGCCACCGGGCAGTACTATGCCCATTCGTTCCTGAAGGAGCAGCCCGACCTCAACTGGCGCAACCCCGAAGTGCGCGCCGCGATGTATGAGGTGCTGCGCTTCTGGCTCCGGCGCGGCGTCGACGGATTCCGCGTCGACGTGCTCTCCCAGATCGTCAAGGACGCGCAGTTCCGCGACAACCCGCCGAATCCGGATTTCGTCGAAGGGCAGGACCCGTTTCTGCGCTTGACGATGCTTCACAACACGGACCTGCCGGAGGTGCAGCCGATCGTGGCCGAAATGCGCCGCGTGGTCGATGAGTTCAGCGATGCACGCTCGTCGCGCGTGCTGATCGGCGAGCTCTACCTGCCGCTCGCGCGCCTGGTCGCCTACTACGGCCTCAACGCCCAGGGCGTGCTCGAAGGTGTGCAGCTGCCCTTCAACTTCCAGCTGATCGCGACCGAGTGGCAGGCGGCGCGCATCGACCGCCTGGTGCGCGACTACGAAGCCGCCTTGCCCGCCGGCGCCCAGCCGAACTGGGTGCTGGGCAATCACGACAGATCCCGCATTGCAAGCCGCGTCGGGCCACGGATGGCGCGGCTCGCGGCCATGCTGCTGCTCACGCTGCGCGGCACGCCCACGCTCTACTACGGCGACGAGATCGGCATGACGGACGTCCCCATTCCTGCCGACGAAGTGCAGGACCCGTTCGAGAAGAACAAGCCCGGCATGGGCCTGGGCCGAGACCCGGAGAGAACGCCCATGCAGTGGAGCGCCGAAGCGCACGCCGGCTTCACGACGGGAATTCCGTGGCTGCGCCTCGCATCCGACTGGCACATGCACAACGTCGAAGTGCAGTCGCGCGATCCGGGCTCCATGCTGGCGCTCTACAAGCGCCTCATCGCGTTGCGCCGCGCGCAGCCTGCGCTGCACCGGGGCAGCTACGAAGCGCTTGAAGCCGGGGACGAGATGCTCGCCTATGCGCGCGAGAGCGACGGACAGCGGCTGGTGGTGATATTGAACTTCGGCGCCACCTCGGCGCCGGTATCGCCGGCGCTGTTGCCGCGCCAGCCGATCGTGCTGGCATCGACCGATCCTGCGCGCGCCGGATCGATCGAAGGGCCCCTGGTGCTGGCGCCTTGCGAAGGTGTCCTCATCGGCGCGGTGAGCGACAAGGGCCCGACGACACGATGAGGGATCAAGGCTTGCCGGTCGGGATCTCGACGTAGCTGCGCGCATGCCAGCGCACGCGCACGGGCCATTTCGCGTCGGCAATGGTTTCCGAGTTCACGTCCTTGCCGCTGCCGTAATTGACCTGCCGGTCGGGGCGCCTGTTGAGGCCGATCACCAGCACGATGCGGCTGCCCGCCGCGAGCCTGCAAGCGGTGACCCGCTCGGTGGTGAAGGCCAGCAGCTGGCGCTCGCCGGCCCGAAGAAGCCGGCGGCGCACGCGATGGCCGGCGTAGCTCGCGCGGAAGTCGTAGGGGTCGAACAGCAGCTGGTATTCGCCGCTCGCCGTCTGCTCGTACAGCGAGATGTGGAAGTCCACGTCCTGCCGCGAGGGTGTGATGTCGAACACGCCGCGCAGGCTGCCGGCGATCTCGGTGTCCGAAGGCAGCGGGTCACTGGCAAAGCTGATGCCGTTGCGCGCCGGCACTTCCTTCACGCGCAGCGCGTCGGGCCACGGCATGCCCACGTCGCGCCGATCGGCGAGATCGACCGAGAGCCGCGCGCTGCCACCGCCTTCGGACGGCGACGGCAACAGGCGGTGCGGGTCGTCGCGCCCATTGGTGTCGAGATAGAGGCGCAGCGGCGCGCGCTCCTGCGCGTCCAGCATCGGCACATGGCGCCACTGGTCCGCGCCCATCACCTGGTAGTTGATGCGATCCAGCAGCAGGGAAGGCTTGTTCGCGCCCTTCAGGATGTGGTCGAGCCATTGGTAGCGCAGCTCGGGCAGGTCGACGCGCGCGACGGGGTCCAGCGTGTAGCCGCGCAGCGTCGGCGCCGTGCCGCGGCGGATCGAGGTCGCGTCGTAGGGGCCAAGCAGCAGCGTCGTGTCGGCCTGCGGCCGGTTGCGAAGATGCTCGTGGTGGAAGTAGAGCGCGCCGGCGTCGGCGCCGTAGTAGCCGGCGAAGCTGAGCACCGGGATGTCGATGCGCGCGAACTGCTCCGCCGACGGCAGGAACTTCTGCCAGTAGCGGTCGTGGCTCGGGTGCGTCAGCCAGGCGTGGATCAGCCTGCTGCGCCTGCCCAGCAGGACGCGGTCCACGTCCCAGTAGGGGCGATTGCCGCGATGCCAGCGCGCGTCGAGTGCCTGCCATACCGCGTCCGGGCCGGCGTCGGCGTCGATGCCGGCCTGCAGGGGCTCGGCATCCGCGTGCTCCTGCGCCCAGCGGACCATGGCGTTGCGGAAGATCTGTCCGGCCATCGGGAAGTCGATGCCCGGCGCCATCGGCGCGATGGTGGCGATGGCCTTGAGCGCCGCCGGCCTCTTGCGCGCGGCGGCCCAGGCGGCGTAGCCGGAGTAGCCGTCGCCGAGCATGGCAACGCGGCCGTCGCTCCACGCCTGCCGGGCGATCCAGTCGATGACGGCGGCGGCATCTTCGCCGTCGCGAATGAAGGGCCACACGGCGCCCTTGCCGTCGTGCGTGCGTCCGCGCACGTATGCCGTGACGCCGATGTAGCCCCTGGCGGCGCTGCGCCTGGCGTCGTCCTCGGCCGGGTCGAGCGTGAAGCGCAGCAGCGTCGACAGCGCGCCGTCCATGCGGCCGGGCCGGACCACGCTGGCATGGATGACGCCGCCCCGCACGGGAATCCTGACGTCGGCCTCCGCCACGTAGCGGCTGCCGTTTTGCGCGGCGAACAATTCGGGCAGCAGCGCACTGAAGCTGCGGCGCGACTGGAACGAGAGCCAGGTTCGCACGAGCGCCAATGCCTCGGCCTCCGGGAGGCTGCCCTTCGCGCGCCAGAGATCGAAGGCCTGGCGCAGCGGCTCCCTGTATGTAGCCGGCGGAATCTCGAGCCGCGCCATGACGGCCTGGGCCTGCGCGTTGTCGAGAGGCGACACCAGCTCATGGAACGAGCGCGAGTAGGCTTCGGCGAAGCCGAGGCGCCCGTCCGCCTCGAGCATGCGCGCATTCGCATAGATGCCATCGAGGATCGCACGCTCGACCAGGCCGTCGAAGGGCTTGCCCTGGCGCCGGTCGCGCAGGGAGCGGCTGCTGTCGTAGGCTGCACGGTAGGCGCCGCTGACGATCTGCAGGGCGGTGACGTTGGCCAGGAAGGAATCGGTGTCCGCGTCCTGGTACACCGGCAGGATGCGCTCGGCCAAGTCCCGCATCAGGTCCGCAGCGGCGGCATCGTCCGGGTCGCGCGGCGGCCGGAAGCCGAAATCAGCCGCCCGGGACCCGGTGGGCCAGGCAGGGAGCGCAAGAGCCAGCCGCATGAGGGCGCGGCGCGCACGGCTGACGGTTGGCAGGGGGCGTCTCATGGTCGCTGCTCCTCGGGCACGGCGTGCGGCGCTTTGACCAGATGAACCACCTGCGTGAACAGCCGGTCGTGCGCCTCGCCGGCTGAGCCTATGTGAATGATGCCCGTGTGGGTGAGCTTGCCAAGCACGCCGATGATGAGTTCGAGCGTGTCGTCGTCGAATGCGCTGAAGGCCTCGTCCATCACCAGCCAGGGCGGCGCCTGCAGCACCACGCGGGCGAAGCCCAGCCGCAGTTGCTCGTCCATGCTGAGCTCGCTTTCCCAGCGGCCCTTCCTGTCAAGCAAGGGTTCCAGGCGCTGGAGGCCCACGCTTGCCAGCGCGGCCACCATGGCATCTCTGGGATAGGTCGTCGGCTCCATCGCATACGACAGCACTTCGGCCAGCGTGCCGCGGGGAATGTAGGGCGTGCCGCGCGGCATGTAGTGGATCGTCTCGCCTCCCGGCCGGCGCACCGTGCCGGAGCCCCAGGGCCACAGGCCCGCAAGCGAGCGGAACAGCAGCGTCTTCTCGGCACCCGGCGTGCCGAGGATCAGCACGCGCTGGCCGCGGTGCACGACCAGGCCCGAAACGTCCAGCCGATCGTGGCCGCTCCAGGAGCGAACTTCCAGCGCTTCGATCGCGAGCGTTCCGCCTTCGCCTTCCTCGTAGGCGATGCGACTGCCGCTCGCCCGTGCCTCCAGATCGGACGCCAGCATCCGGCGCAGGTCGGTCACGCGCAGCAGCGTGGCGCGCCAGTCGGCAATGATGCTGAAGTTGTCGACGAACCAGCGCAGCGACGACTGCGCCTGCGTGAAGGCCGCGGCAGCCATCATCAGGCCGCCGAACGAAACCTTCCCCGAGAAATACAGCGGTGCGGCCACCAGCGTCGGCGCGATGATGGTGATCCAGCCGAAGCCCGCGGTGACCCAGGTCAGGTTGGTCAGCCCGAGCACCACGCGCGACGTGGCGCGCAGCACGTCGCCGAAATGCATGGCGACGCGACGCTTCTCGTCGGCCTCGCCACCGGCCAGGGAGATGCCGTCCAGATGCTCGTTGATGCGCGTCAGCGAGAAGCGCAATTCGCCTTCGCGCGCGTAGCGCTCGGCGTTGCGCGAGATCAGGCCGTTGCCGACCCAGTAGGTGACCAGCGACCCGGCCACCGCATAGACAATCGCCGCCCACAACATGAAGCCCGGCAACACATGGTCCTGGCCGTCGAAGAAGATGCTGAAGTCCTTGGAGAGCACCCACAGCACGCTCGCGAAGCTGCCGAACAGCATCGTGGCCTGCAGCAGGCCCACGCCGAGGGTGACCGACAGATCGCACAGCTTCAGCGTGTCGTCGTGCATGCGCTGATCCGGGTGGGCACCCATCGGGCCGCTGGCCTGGAGCCAGAACGCCCGGCGCGGCTGCAGCCACAGCCCCACCAGGTCGTTGACCACTGCCTTTCGCAGCTTCAGTTGCAAGGTTTCGCCGAGCCACCGCTGCGCGACGTTCAAGACCAGCAGCGCGCCCGCAATCACCGCGAAGACGCCGACCTGCACGATGAATTCGCTCAGGTCGCGGCGCGAGATCGCGTCGTAGAACGGCTTGTTCCAGCTGTTGAGCTCGATCTGCCCATACGCCGTGAGCGCGACGACCACGACGATCGCGCCCATCAGCGCGACAAGCGTTTTCGCGACCGGGGATACGCGCAAGGCGCCGAGCAGCTCGCCGACCTGGCGGAAGACGCCGGTCCTTGCAGCCGGCTCGGCAGGGTCGCCTGGCCTTGCGCTCATCGTTACCGCGATGCCTGAGAGGCGGCGGCCGCGATGCGGCGCGCGAAGACACACGAAATGAACGCGGCGTGGCTCCAGGCCAATTGCTTCGCCGAGGTCTGCGCGCCGCTGTGCTGATCGAACTGCTCCGACAGATCACCGCCGGCCGGCGTGTATGTGCGTACGGTGGCCAGGTAGGCGTCGCCGCGCTCCATCCACTGGTTCCCATGGCATGCATCGCCGCCCAGCGCCGCGGCGCGGAAACAGAACTCGGCGGCACCGAGCGTCGAGAAGTAGTACGCGCCGCCTGAGCAGTACACGTCGCCGGCGTACCGGCCCATCGCCGTGCCACGGCCTGCGGCACGGCCGTGGTTGATCGGATAGGCAGCGTCGAACAGTGCGTCGAGCCGCGCCAGCGTGGCCTGCATGCGCAGATCGGCCGGGCTGTGCGAGGCCTCGGTGCCGAGGCTGTGGATCGCCGACAGGATCACCGCGATGTCCAGCGCCTTCGGACTGGGCCGGCCGTCGGCCAGCACGCGCGAACGGTAGTAGCCGTGCGTCGCGCCTTCCTCATCGACCCAGTAGCCATCGAGCAGGCGCAGCACGGCCTGCGACTCCTCCCGGCAGCGCTGCGCCTGCGCCGCGTCGCCCAGGCCCTCCAGCCATGCCGCGCCTTCGGCCAGCGCTGCTGCCGAGACGCGCAGCGTGTAGTAGTGATGGCCGCTTTCCTCCTCCCAGATGTCGAACGACGGCTCGCGCCAGTGGCGCAGCGTGAAGCCGAGGTCGAAGCGGATCAGCGGCGCGACCTCGGCCAGCAGGGCCGCGTCGAGGTGCCCGCCGGCCACCCAGCGCAGCAGCGCCAGCGCTCGCAGCGGCGGCCCGTCGTGCTGGGGGCGCGCCCAACGCAGGACATCGAGCGTGCCGTCGGGGTTCACCCGCGTCTCGGCGGCGACGGCATCGCCGTGGACGCCCGCGAGCTCATGGTCCTCGCGCAGGTACTGCAGCAATTCGGGAGCCACGCGCGTCCTGCGGTCCTGCACCGCGGCAATCGCGCGGCCGTCGAGTGCGTTCAAGGCAAGACTGAAGCGGATGAAGTCGCGCAGATGCTGCAGGGCTTCGGCGCCGATGCGTCGCTCGACGTAGAGCAGGCGCAGCGCATCGATGACGACGGCGGAATCCCGGAACCAATGGAAGAAGTAGTCCGGGTCAGGGTCGTAGTTGCCGAGCACCGGCGAGGCGACGATGGCACCGGCGACCGGCCGTATGGTCTGGCCGAAGCCTGGGCGATGCTTGACGATCGACACCGGCGAGACGCTGGACAGCATCGCGCTCGCCGAATGGGAGAGCTGTCCGTCGAGCCAGGACTCGAACGCCGGGTCTTGATGACTCGCCACGCCGAATGTCACAGTGCCGGTGACCCGAGGTGCGGGCTGCTGAAGTCCAGGCGGTGCAGCCCGGCCTGCACCTCGGGCACGCTCATGAACAGTTTCCAGAGCAGGCCTGTGCGATGGTTCTCCATCATCACGACGATCGGGCCCTGGTCGATGGCGAGAAAAGTCTCTGCGAACCAATCGCGCCGTTCGCAGAACGCATCGACGAAGCCGTAGTCCTTCCACAAGCGCGTGCCATGCACGGTGAGGAAATGCCGCAGAACCTGCATCACCTCGGTGGGCGCATACGGCAGGCTGGCCAATGCGGCCGTCGGCGAAATGGTGCCGTTGTCGACGTCCGGGGCGTGCGCGAGGTAGCCGTCGGGGTCGTCGCTGGCGGTCAGGCCCCAGCACGATTCGCCGTAGCCCGGGTGGCCATGAGGATTGGCGATGCAGTGTGCACGGTTGATCTGCAGGTGGCGGCAGTTGAGATCCCAGTAATCGGCGTAGCGATCCTTCAGGCCGTGCGGATCGAGGCCGCAGAACGAGTAGTGCGTGAAGAACAGCGGGCCGCCATACGGCATGCCCAGCGGTATCTCGATGCCGTAGTACGACCGGCCGTTGAGGAAACCAGCCCCCGCCGCAAAGCCGCGGTGGTACACCCGCGGATCGATCGCATGGCGCGGCGCGGCCGCCGCCAGCAGATAGGTGATGAGGCACTCGTTCCAGCCGCGCACTTCATGGTTCATCGCCCAGCCGTGGTTCGGGCTCCAGTGCCAATACAACACGTCCCGTCCGCCCTGGGTGAACCAGTTCCATTCGACCTCGTGCCACAGTGTGTCGATGTCACTGCGCAACCGGCGCGCCGCGGCCGTGTTCTCGCTGAAATACTGGCGCGCACAGAGCAGGCCCATGCAGAGGAACGAGGTCTCGACCAGATCGCCCGCGTCGTCCTTGGGGCTCATCGGGATCGTCGCGCCGCTTGCTGCGTCCATGAAGTGGGGGAAGGCACCGTGGTAGCGCCTGGCGCGGAAGAGGGCGTCGCGCATGCGCCCCAGGCGCTCCAGCGCTGCGTCCCGCGTGACCCAGCCGCGTTCCACCGCGACGATCATGGCCATGATGCCGAAGCCCGTGCCGCCGATCGCGACCCTCTCGTCGGCCAGGTCTTCGCCCGTGGCGCTGACGAGCGTGCGGCGGTCGAGTGCCAGGCCGCTGGCGGCATCCGCACCGTCCCAGAAATAGCGGAAGGTCTGCCGCTGTACGGCGTCGATCAAGGCTTCATCGGGCAGGGCAGCCAGTGCCCTCGGGTTCCTGTCATCCTTCTGCACGAACGGTTCCTTTCGTTGTCGTCCCGGGTGTCACGGTTGGTTTTCATCGAATCATCGGCGTCACGCGGCCGACGGCTCCCCCGCAGCATGCCATCATTAGGTCCCCTGGGTTCTATTCGAAATCCCTGATGATGAGTCGCATCGATTCCCTCATGGCCCGGATGACGCTGGCCGAAAAACTGGGTCAACTGACGATGACCGCCTCCAGCTACACGGTCACCGGGCCGGTGCTCGCGGGAGACTCCACGCAGTCGATCATCGACGGCACCGTCGGCAATCTGCTGAACATGGTCGGTGCCGGTCCCACGCGCGAGATGCAGCGGCTGGCCGTCGAGAAGTCCCGGCTCGGCATTCCGCTGCTGATCGGCCTGGACATCATTCATGGCCATCGCACGCTCTTTCCGATCCCGCTCGCGGAGGCCGGCGCCTTCGACGACAAGCTCTGGGAGCGCACCGCGCGCGAGGCCGCGCGCGAAGGCGCGGCCGACGGACTGGCGATGACCTTCGCGCCGATGCTCGACGTGTCGCGCGATCCCCGCTGGGGCCGCACCGCGGAAGGACCCGGCGAAGACCCCTGGCTCAACGCGCGCATCGCGCAGGCCAAGGTGCGCGGTTTCCAGGGCGCCGACCTGTCGTCGGCCGAATCGCTGGCCGCCTGCGCGAAGCATTTCGTCGCGTACGGCGGGGTCGCCGCGGGGCGCGAGTACGCCGCCGTCGACATCTCCGAGCGCACTTTGCGCGAAGTGCATCTGCCGGGCTTCGCGGCGGCCGTGCGCACCGGCGTCGCGACGCTGATGCCCGCCTTCACCGATCTCAATGGCGTGCCGATGACGGCGCACATTCCCTTGCTGCGCGACTGGCTGCGCGGCGAGATGGGCTTCGATGGCGTCATCGTCAGCGACTACAACGCGATCGCGGAATTGATCAAGCACGGCGTTGCCGCCGATCTCGTCGATGCCGCGGTACTGGCGCTGAAGGCCGGCGTCGACATCGACATGATGGCCGACGCATACCGCAAGGGCCTGCCGGTCGCGCTCGAGCAGGGGCGCGTGACGATCGAGGAGATCGACGCCAGCGTGCGCCGCGTGTTGCGGCTCAAGGAACAGCTCGGACTGTTCGACGACCCCTACCGCCGCGGCGCGACACCGGAGCCCGCGGCGGTTGTCGCCGAGCGGCGCGCGGTGGCGCGCGACGCCGCGCGCAGGGCCATCGTCATGCTGAAGAACGAGCGTGACACCTTGCCCTTGCCCGCGGCGGCCAAGGCACTGTGCGTCATCGGCCCGCTGGCCGACGCGAGCACCGAGATGAAAGGCCCGTGGTGGGGTGCCGGCGAACACGAGCCGGCCGTCAGCGTGCTTGCCGGCTTGCGCGCCGCGCTGCCGCAGACCGACATACGCCACGCGCCGGGCGTTGCCATCGAGAGCGACGACGACAGCGGCATCGAAGCTGCTGTCGCGCTGTGCGAGGGCGCCGACGCCGTTCTGCTGTGCCTGGGCGAGCGCGCCACGATGAGCGGCGAGGCGGCCAGCCGCGCCACACCCGCGCTTCCCGGTCGACAGCAGGCTCTGGCCGAAGCGGTGACGGCCCGTGCACGTGCGCTAGGCATCCCCGTCGTCGCGATCCTGTTTTCGGGCCGTCCGCTCGTCGTTCCCTGGCTTTCCGAACACGCCGATGCGCTGCTGGCTGCGTGGTTCCTCGGCGTCGAAGCGGGCCATGCGATCGCCGACGTGGTCACAGGCCGGGCATCGCCCTGCGGCCGCACGCCGATGAGCTGGCCGCGCGCCGTCGGACAGGTGCCGATCCACTTCGGCCAGCGTCCCACCGGCCGGCCGATGAATCCCGCCGACTACTTCACGAGCAAGTACCAGGACGTCGACAACACGCCGCTGTATGCCTTCGGCCACGGACTGACCTACGGCCGGTTCAGCTACGACGAACTCCAGGTCGAGCCGCGGCGCGTGCGCGAGCAGGACGCGCTGAAGATCAGCGTCAGGCTGCGCAACGTTGGCGTGCGCGAGGCTGAAGAGACCGTCTTCCTGTTCGTGCGCGGAAAGGTGAGCCGTGTCACCCGGCCGCTGCTGGAACTCAAGGGCTACGCGAAGCTGCGATTGATGCCCGGCGAAGCCGGCGCGGTCGAGCTGGAGTTACCGGCGTCCGAGTTGCGTTACCTCGGACCGGACCTGCTGCCCTTGTTCGAGGCGGGCGAGGTGGAGATCCTTGTCGGGCCGAGTGCCGAGCAATCGGGGTTGCTGCGTCGGACCATTGAATTGGGTTGAAACCTTGGCGCTGAAGGAGACCGGCCGTTTGTGAGCGGGGCGTGGGTAAGGGCAGCCAGCCTGAAGCGGGCATCCTCGAAGGGCGGTTACGCAGCGATCGCGGTCTGTCGTGCGTCTGCAATTGACGTCCGCGTCTTGCTAATGAACTGCCCGTCAACGCGGCTGCTCCGACTACCAGCGGGAAGAAAAGCTGGCCACAAAAGCCGGGGCGATTCAGTTCGCCCTGTGCTGTTAGCCTTGCATGGTCGGCAGGGCCTCTGCCACGCCAACTCCGGCCATCGTGCCAAAAATTTTAGAAGTGAACTCACCATGACCAGCCCGCTGTACAACGCCTCCGTTCCCGTCATGCAGCAGATGCTGCGCGCCCTGTCCGACGTGCTCAAGAAGGCCGAAGACCAGGCGACGCAGAAAAATATCGATCCGAATGCGCTGCTGCAGGCGCGGCTGTTCCCTGACATGTTTCCGCTGGTACGTCAGGTACAGATCGCCGCAGACTTCTCCAAGGGCATTGCCTCCCGCCTGGCTGGTGCCGAGGTGCCGTCCTGGCCCGACACCGAGGTCAGCTTCGCCGACCTGCAAGCGTTGATCGCCAAAGCTTTGGCCCATATCGGCTCCTTCAAGCCTGAGCAATTTGATTCAAGCGAGAACCGCGAGATCGTATTGCGCCCCGGCACCCCCAAGGAAAAGAAGCTGACTGCAGGCGCATATCTTCTGCACTATGGACTGCCGCAGTTTTTCTTCCACGTGACCACCACCTATGCCATCTTGCGTCACAACGGTGTTGAGATCGGCAAGCGCGACTACATGGGTGCCTACTGACCCAAGACAGACAGGCGTTCAGCCACTCTGACCACTGCCGCTCGAAGTGCAAGCGTGCACGGCAACCCCAATGTGTTGACGCGCGACATCGGCACCTCATCGCTGGCGCAGGGTTGCGCGGGGCAACGCACTGCGGTGCAGGTCGCGCGCTACGACGGCGTGCTGCCACCGATTCGCGCCTTTGAGCCGCCAATGACGGTCCTTGAAGGCGCCGCCCTAGAGCCTGGGCCTGCCGGCACTCGAACGCGGTGTTCAACGGCCAGCGTACGGCAGCGACGAGTGATGCACGACGATGCGCAGCTTGCCGGCACCGTCCTTCACGAAAGTCCAGGTCTTGTCGACCGTGGTGACCTTGCCGTCCGGGTCAGTGAACAGCACGTTACCCAGCGTGCTGGCCACGTCGCCGTGGATGAGCACGGCACTGTTGGCAATCTCGCATTTGGTCCAGCCCTTCAGGGCGAAGCCGGTGTCGTTGGGAAAGGCAGGGTTGCCGCCCACGAAGTACGCCAGCGCGCCGTCGCGAGCGGTGCGGAAGGTCTGCGGCGATGTCGTGAGCGTCGGCTTGAACAGCACTGCGCCCAGCTGGTAGGCGTAGGCGCTGTCGATGACCTTCTCGGCCAGCGCCCTGGCGGCCGGCTGCCCTGCGCTGGAATTCGCAGCACTGATGTCGACCAGCGCCTTGCACCAGGCCTGCTGGGCCCCCAGGACTTCCGCTTCCGTGATGCTCCGGTCGACGACTTTCTCCTTGGCGGCGGCCGGCAAGATTGCCCCGGCGATCAGGAGGCTGGCGATGGCGCTGGGAATGAATTTTTTCATTTGGGTCTCCAATTGAAGTAGTTGGATACCGGAGCGGCCGGGTGGGTCGAGCCGAGACCCAAAGTGCATCGATACGACATGCACAAGGCATGATGCGCCGGCTGATTTGCTCTGAGTAAAAGATGCAAATGAAATGAATCGTTGTCCATTTGCGAGGTAGCCAGGCGTGCAGGCCTGTCTCGCAACAGTCTAAAGCGGGCGCACACGAAGGACGGCCATGCAGCGACTGCCAGCCTTCGAAAGGCTCGCTCGAATAGGTACTATCGGCCACAACCAGTCATTTGGCCTTTTGCCAGTTACTTTGAAGCTATCCCTATCTCTGGCTTACCTGCCAGAGAGGCGTGGAGATTGAACCATGTCCCAACCCACACAAACCTCGCTTCGGGCGCGACTGGATGCGATTCCTTGGAGCGATTTCAAGACCTGCCTCGGCCCAGCGGACAAGATGGGGGAAGTACTGGAACGCCTCGCAAGTACGGATTCGGCCGCCGCACTCGCTGCAAGCCGCGAACTCTGGTGCGATTTGGTTTCGAGTGGTAGCGGCCCTCCGTCAGTAGCGATTCATGCGCTCCCGTTTGTTCTCGACGTCTTGCCTCAAGCCGATGAAGAACTGACGACTGAACTCCTCGAGCTTGTCTGGCGCTGCGTTCACTTCGACCGACCAGATGAGACGGCAACTTTTCAAGAACTGCGGCGTATGGTCATCGCGCAGCGCCCGCGACTGTTCGGGTACACCGCCGGCCCCAATCAGGAAATAGCGGAGTTGGCGAAGGACATCCTTGCCGATATAGGTGAGAGGACCGTCAGCAGTAAGCCCGCTTAAGAGCGGGTGGAGTATCTGTTGTGGGCCCACTGACGGCGGCGCGTCTACGGCAGAATGCGGCCACAACCGGTCAGTCGCGCCGTGGGGCAAAATTCGGCCACAACCGGACACTGAGGGAAACGTTTGTGCGTTCACTAAATGAATTGCTCGAAATCCAAGAACCTGCAATGGCGCTCATTGAGCAATGGGCTCGGGAGGCCGAACTCCCCGTTGAGATACTTCCTCCTTCCACAAGTAGCGGCGATGTCCTCGTTGAACTTCAGGTGACCACTCGATCGGTGCTCGGAGCCGTGGCATACGGGACGGGTGGCATCTTGATAGACGGGGGATGGCTAAGGATGCTTGGCTCGGGACACCCCAGGTTGACTCGCGACATCGCGGCTTGGAACGCAGGGCGGTCGAACGGGTTTTGTCTTGTGGCGGATGATGCGGTCGGTGGATTCTTCGCGCTCAATGGCGGCGCTTTCGGTGACGACCAAGGGGTTGTGTACTACCTCGCACCGGACACGCTCAAGTGGGAGAGCCTGGGAGTTGGTCATGCTGCATTCACGCAATGGGCGTTTACCAAACGGCTTCACACCTTCTACGATCAGATGCGCTGGGTCGGATGGGAGCATGAAGTGAGCAACCTACCTGGGGACCAGTGCTTCAACTTCTACCCCTTCCTCCATACTGAGCAGGGCTCGACGCAGAGCAGCTCACGGCGTCCAGTCCCGATCTCCGAGCAATACGCACTCAACACCGAATAGATTGTCGCGAACGCTACTTGAGCCGGCGGCCAGCGGCCGCTTTGGAGCAAGTCGTACAGCCGGTATGGGCCCTTTCGCGACGGTAGCGCGACCAGCTACAGTCGGCCAGGAGCCATAAACTGCCACGCCAAGGGAGGTCCGATGTCACAAGCAAACCAACTGCGCCCGTTTTCGTTCGTGCTGGCTGTGCCGGACCTTGAGCGAAACACCGCCTACTTCAGGGATGCCTGGGCTTTAAGGCTGAATACGCGCACCGACTTTTGCCGGAACTGTTTCATCCAGAGGGCTAACGCCAGCCCGATCGGGCGACCGCTCCGGCAGAATTCAGCCACAGTAGCGGACGGTCGGGCCTTCCAGCACATCTCATGAAAACAAGACTTCATGCTATTCGAGCCGACATCACTGGGCTGTCGGTCGATGCCATCGTCAATGCAGCCAATTCGTCATTGCTTGGCGGGGGCGGTGTCGATGGAGCAATCCACCGCGCCGCAGGTCCTGAGCTGGTACATGAGTGCCGCTTGCTGGGGGGATGCAAAACAGGTGATGCAAAGATCACAAAAGGCTATCGGCTACCGGCCCGCTTCATCATTCATACGGTCGGTCCGGTCTGGAGGGGAGGGGTAAACGGCGAGGCGGACCTGCTGGCGTCCTGCTACCGAAAATCGCTGATGCTCGCAAACGAATACGGGGCGCGAACGGTGGCGTTTCCGAGCATCAGTACGGGCATCTATGGCTACCCGATCGAACGGGCTGCGCAGGTGGCCGTTGATGCGGTCCGCGCTGCGTTGGAAGAAACTTCGGTCATTGCAGAGGTCACGTTCTGCTGTTTTTCAGACGAAGACTTGGCAATTTACAGGTCTGTTCTTGGATAAGGTGGGTGTAGGCTCCTTCTCACCATGGCAGACACTGAGGCCCGCCGCCGCGCTGTCCAACGGCCTAAGCCGGCCTCAACGGCGCGGCGAACCTGTAGGTATTGAGGACAAGGCCGGACGGCGTCGTCTTCGTGCTGGCGAGCTCGAAGGAACACCCCGGGGTCCCCTCGGCGAAGAAGCGCTTGCCCGTGCCCACCAGCACCGGATAGAGGATCAGCATGACTTCGTCCGCAAGTCCGTGCTCCAGCAGCGTCGATGTCAGCGTGGAACTGCCCCACAGAACCAGGTCCGGGCCAGCCTGCGACTTGATGCGCCGCACACCCTCGACCGGGTCCGGCCCGACGCCCTCGAATGGCCCCCACGCGAGGCTTTCCGGGCGATGGGTGACGACGAACTTGGTGGCCGCATTCAAGCCATCAGCCATCGGACTGGCCGGCACCTTCGGCCAGTAGTCCGACCACATGTCGTAGGTGCGCCGGCCCAGCAGCAGGTCGAAGCGCCCGCCGTGCGCGGCGAGCACCTCGTCCCGGCCGGCGGGAGTCCGGTAGGGCGCCGTCCAGTCGGCATACGGGAAGCCGTCTTCGCCGGAGGACTGGATCACGCCGTCCAGCGACACGTGCTCCATGATCTTGAGCTTTCTCATTCGGGTCTCCGTGTTTGGTTGTTGGGCTTGGAGGGGATGAGGATGCTGAACCGCTCTCGGTCTTCGCGCAACTCCGCCGGCCTAGGAATCAGGCGTTGCTCGCGCGCGCCATCTGTGGCTCATCGAAGCGCTCGGGAGTCTGAGGCGAGCCGGCCAGGTCCGCGCGGGCGAGCTGGGAGCAGTCTGTTCCGGCGGGAAGCTCGATCTCTCCCAACAGAGGCAAGCCGTCTTCCTGAATGACGCCCGCGACGTAGTGCAAGGCGCGCAAACGCTCGTCCAGTTGTTCGCCTGGGACGAAGACCAGCGCGATGCCGGCTCATCCGACCCAGACCCCGCGCCGCTCTTCGACGCATGCCAGCGCGCCTCGCTGCAGCGACTTCTCTCGGCAACGCCGGGCCTCCTTCACGCGCGGATCGAGTCCAGTGCGAGGCGCTGGCGGGGCAGGGCCTCGCCTTCCTTTCACATCGGCGGCATCCTGTCGAACTTGGCCAATGCCGGGTCCAGAAAATCCCATCGATGTCCGCGCACGGCATACGTGACCGCCTGTGGCTTGTACCGGCCAGGGTCGTCGAGGCTCGCGGCGTGCACCGTGAAGATGTCGGGCATCGCCGCAAAGGTCATGTACACGGGCGAGCCGCAGTGCGGGCAGAACGCCCGGGTCTTGACGTTGCCGCTGTCGCCGACCATGTCCCACAGCGTGGCCTGGCCGCTGTGCTTCACGCCGCCACGCGGGAAGGTGAGGTACGAGCCATGGCCGGTGCCGCTCTTGCGTTGGCAGTCGCGGCACTGGCAGTCGTTCTGGAAGATGGGCTCGGCTGAAATCTCGTAGCGGACTGCGCCGCATGCGCAGCCGCCGGTGTAGGCGTGGGTCATTTCCTGGTTCCTTCGAGGTGTGCTTTCCGGCGCTCTGGCCGAGTGCTGCCAATCTAGCGGGGGCACGCGTGTCGCGGGGAGTAACAAGTTCGTCGCGAGTCGCTTCGCCGAGCCGGCTGGATGCCAGGGCCGCCATTTGAAGTGCTTACAACTTCGGCGCCATCCAGGCTGCTGCCAGACGGTAAAGTTCCCGTCTCCGGTTTCGGATCGTCCGCGGCCCTTTTTTCCACCGCCTCCCGCTTTTCCGCTCGCCCCCCATGTCCAACCTCATCGTGCACGGCGGAACGCCGCTGCGTGGCCGCGTCACCCCCTCCGCCAACAAGAACGCCGTGCTGCCGGTGCTCTGTGCCACCTTGCTCACCTGGGAGCCGCTGCGCCTGCACGGCGTGCCCGACATCACCGACGTGCGCAAGATCCTCGACATCTTCCGCACCCTGGGCAGCGACGTGCGCATGGACCACGAGACCGGCACGCTCGAGCTGCACCATCGCGAGACTGCCTTCGACGCATCGCGCCACCGGCTGCCGGAGGAGATGCGCTCGTCGATCATGCTGGTGCCGCCGCTTTTGGCGCGCTTCGGCGTGGCGCGGCTCGAGGACAACGTGAAGGGCTGCACGCTCGGTGTGCGCGAGATCGATCCGCACGTGGAGGTGTTCCAGCGCTTCGGCGGCGAGGTGGAGCGCACCGAAGGCTCGCTGCTGGTGCGCAGCGCGGGCCGCCTCACGCCCACGGACCACTGGCTGGACTACGCCTCCGTCACGACCACCGAGAATTTCGTGCTGTGCGCAGCCGCAGCGGGCGGTACTTCGACGTTGACCAATGCGGCGTCGGAGCCGCACGTGCAGGAGTTCTGCCGCTTCATGGCGATGATCGGCGTGCGCATCGAAGGCATGGGTACCTCGCGGCTCACTGTGCACGGCGGCGGCACGCTCAAGGGCGGTGAGTTCCGCTTCGACGAAGACTTCCACGAGATCACGACCTTCCTGGCGCTGGGCGCCATCACCGGCGGCGACGTGGTCGTGCGCAACAGCGCACCCGAAAACTTTCCGCTGCTCGACCGCACGTTCGCGAAGTTCGGCGTGCAGATCGTGCATGAAGACGGCTGGTCGCGCGCCATCCGCAGCGGCCCGCTGAAGGTGCAGACGCCTTTCACGAGCAACGTGCTGACCAAGGTGGAGGCGGCGCCGTGGCCTTACTTTCCGGTCGACCTGCTGCCGATCTTCATCGCGCTGGGCGTGCGCGCGCAGGGCAATGCGATGTTCTGGAACAAGGTGTACGACGGGGCGCTGGGCTGGACGGGCGAGTTGTCGAAGTTCGGCGCGCACGTGTTCTCTTCGGACCCGCACCGGCTCATCACCTTCGGCGGCAATCCGCTGACACCGGCCGTGGTCGAAAGCCCGTACATCATCCGCGTGGCGATCGCCTTGTTCATGGTGGCGGCGAGCATCGAAGGGCGTTCCGAGATCCGCAACGCCACGCCCATTCGCCGCGCCCATCCGCGCTTCGTCGAGAACCTGCGCAGCCTTGGCGTGCAGGTGGAGTGGACGAGCGAGGAGTGAGCTGATCCACGGGCGATGGCCCTGTTGCGGGAGGCAACTCCGCCTTGGCGGGAGAATTGGCGGTATCCGACACAAAAGGAGCGCCTTCATGACCACGCTGCAGCAGATTCTCGGCACCGAACTCCCGTTGATCCAGGCCCCGATGGCCGGCATTCAGGGCAGCGCGATGGCCATCGCGGTGAGCAACGCAGGCGGCCTCGGTTCGCTGCCTTGCGCCATGCTGAGCCCCGAGGCCATGCGCAGCGAGCTCGCCGCGATCCGCGCGGGCACCGACAAGCCCTTCAACGTCAACTTCTTCTGCCATACGCCGCCCGTGCCGAGCGCCGAGCGCGAGGCGGCGTGGCGCGCCGCGCTGGCGCCTTACTACGCCGAGTTCGGCATCGATGCGGCCGGGATTCCGACCGGGCCGGGCCGCAACCCCTTCAGCGCCGAGGTGGCCGAGCTGCTGGCCGAATTCGCACCGCCGGTGGTGAGCTTTCATTTCGGACTGCCGTCCGAGGCGCTGCTGGCGCGGGTGCACGGCTGGGGCGCGAAGGTGCTTGCCTCGGCCACCACGGTGGAAGAGGCGCTGTGGCTCGAAGCGCGCGGCGCCGATGCCGTCATCGCCCAAGGACTGGAGGCCGGCGGGCATCGCGGCCATTTCCTCTCGCACGACCTGACGAGGCAGCTCGGCACTTTTGCGCTGGTGCCGCAGGTAGTGCATGCGGTGAAGGTGCCGGTGATCGCGGCCGGCGGCATCGCGGATGCGGGCGGCGTGGCCGCGGCCATGGCGCTGGGCGCTGCAGGCGTGCAAGTGGGCACGGCCTACATGCTGACGCCCGAGGCGACGACCAGCGCGCTGCACCGCGAGGCGCTCAAGGGCAGGGCCGCGCGGCACACGGCGCTGACCAATCTCTTTACCGGCCGACCGGCCCGCGGCATCGTGAACCGTGTGATGCGCGACCTGGGGCCCATCGGCGAGGCCGCGCCGGAGTTTCCGCTGGCCACCTCGGGCATTGCGCCGCTGCGGGCCAAGGCCGAGGCGCAGGGCAGCGGCGATTTCTCTCCGCTGTGGTCGGGGCAGAACGCAACCGGCTGCCGCGAGGTGCCGGCGGCCGAAGTTACCCGCGCGCTCGCGCAAGGCTTTCACGCAACCGTCTGAAGATCCATCGATGCCTCAACTTCACTTGCCCCTCAAATTCCTCGAACACGCGGCCCGGCCCGAGGCCCGCGAACCCTGGCTGCTGGTGCTGATGCACGGCGTGGGCAGCAACGAGCAGGACCTGTTCGGCCTCGCGCGGCTGATGCCGCCGCAGTTCCACGTGCTGAGCCTGCGCGCGCCGTATGTGCTGTCGCCCGGTGCCTACGCGTGGTTCGAGTTCCAGGTGCTGCCGAACGGCGAGCGGCAGATCAACGAAGAGCAGGAGCGCGAAAGCCGCTTCCTCGTCGGCGAGATGATCGCCTCGGCCTCGCAGCAGCTCGGCGTGCCGGCCGAGCGGGTGGTGGTTGGCGGCTTCAGCCAGGGCGGCATCATGTCGCTGTCGCAGCTGCTTACCAAGCCGCAGAGCGTGCGTGCCGCGATGGTGTGGCACAGCCGGCTGCTCTCGCAGGTGGTGCCACACATCGCGCCGCCGGAGGCCTTCGAGGGCAAGGCGCTGTGGGTGAGCCATGGCAGCGCCGACAACGTGATTCCGCCGAGCGCCGCGCAGGCCACGCGCGAGCTGGCGCGCGGCTTGCCGCTGGCGCTGTCGGGCTCGGACTTTCCGGGCGCGCACGAGATCCGCCCGGCCGAGCTGCAGGGGTCGATTGCCTGGCTGCAATCGCTGAGCGGGCCCACCGACGCGGCCTGATTGCGCAGCTTGCGCGGCACGGGGCGACACAGGGCGTTACGCGGCCGTGGTGCCATGGAGCGCCCGATTGGTGCAACATGACCGGTCTCTCCGCATCACACACAGCCTTAGCAGAAGGAAAGTGCCGCCATGTCCGACCGAGATACCCCCGGCTCCGGGGACGATTCCCCCGAATTCCGGCCACGCCGCGAAATGCCCATAGGCGCCATCGTCGCCTTCATGCTGGTGGTGCTCGGGACGGCCTTCGTCGGCTGGCGCTGGTATCAGCAGCAGCAACAACTACCCGAGGCCCCGCCGGTGGCCGCGGCGCCGAACGACGGGCTCGCGCCCGCGCCGGCGCCCGTGCCCGCGCCCGAGTCCCTGGAGCCGCGCAACCCCATCGACGCGATTGCCGTGCCCGACACGGGGCTGCCTACCGTCACCGATTCCGATACGCGCGTGATGAAGGCGCTCGTCGACCTGCTCGGCAGCAAGAACGTGGCCGACTTCCTGAAGTTCGACGGTGTCGTGCGCCGCTTCGTGGCAACGGTCGACAACCTCGCGCGCGAGCAGGCGCCAGCGAGTGCGTGGCCGGTGCAGCCGGCCAGGCAGCGCTTCACCACCGCAGGGCAGGGCGAGAAACAGGTCATCGCGCCCAACAACGCCGCGCGCTACAACGCCATCGTGCTGTTTGCCGAATCGGTCGATCCTGCGAAGGCGGCCAAGACGTATGCCCGCCTCTACCCGCTGTTCCAGCAAGCCTATGAAGAACTCGGCTATCCGGGGCGCTACTTCAACGACCGGCTCATCGCCGTGATCGACCACCTGCTGCAGGCGCCGGAGCCCGCCGGCCCGGTGCAGGTGCGGCTGGTCGAGGTGAAGGGCAATGTTCCTTCGCAGCGGCCCTGGGTGCGCTACGAATACGCCGATCCGCAGTTGGAGTCGCTTTCTTCCGGCCAGAAGATCATGGTGCGGGTGGGGCTCGAAAACGAACGCAGGCTGAAGGCCAGCCTGCGCGGCTTCCGCGAGCAGATCGCCACGGCCGGCCTGGCGAAGAAGAAACAGCCCTGACGCGCACGGTGCGCCGTGTAGGCGCGGACCGATTGCATGCCGCGCAGATGCCGCAGATGATTTGTTCCCAAGACCAAGATCTCGAGGACAAACGTATGAACCCGATGAGCGTCGACCTCTACCAGAGTGCCACCGATCCGGAGAAATTCCTCGCGCTTCCCGCGGGCGCCGATCCTGCCGAACTCATGGGCCCGATGACCTTCGACCAGGACTACGCGCAGGTCAAGCGATACCAGGAGGCATTCCAGTTCAACCCGTCCGAGGCCTATGCGGGCGTCAACGCGGCCAAGATCGCCGCGGACATCCTGACTGTGAAGTGGGCCATCTATCGCCGCGAATCCCCACCGAAGAAGGGCGCCGCGGCGCGGCGCGGCTGAGCCCGCCTGCGGGCCTTCTCAGGCCTCTTCGGTTTCCTGGTATTCGCCCACCGGCACGCAACTGCAGAACAGGTTGCGGTCGCCGTACACGTTGTCGACGCGGCCGATCGGCGGCCAGTACTTGGCCTGCTTGAGTTCGGCCAGCGGGAACGCGCCGAGTTCGCGCGAGTAGGGGTGCGGCCATTCGGTGCCGAGCAGGCTCGCGGCCGTGTGCGGCGCGTGCTTGAGCGGGTTGTCGTCCTTCGGCCAGACGCCTTCCTCCACGCGGCGGATCTCGCCGCGGATGGCGATCATCGCGTCGACGAAGCGGTCGAGCTCGGCCAGAGGCTCGCTCTCGGTCGGCTCGACCATCAGCGTACCCGGCACCGGGAAGCTCAGCGTGGGCGCGTGGAAGCCGTAGTCGATCAGGCGCTTGGCCACGTCCTCGGCGGTGACGCCGCTGGTGTCCTTGAGCGGGCGCAGGTCAAGGATGCACTCGTGCGCGACGTGGCCGTTCGGGCTTGCGTACAGCGTCGGGTAATGGTCCTTCAGGCGCGCGCTGATGTAGTTGGCGCTGAGGATGGCCGTTTCGGTCGCGGCCTGCAGGCCCTTGGCGCCCATCATGCGGCAGTACATCCAGCTGATCGGCAGCACGGCCGCATTGCCAAGCGGCGCGGCCGACACGGCGCCGACGCCGTTCGATGCGATGCCGGCCGTGGCATGGCCCGGCAGGTAGGGCACGAGGTCTTCGACCACGCAGACCGGGCCCACGCCCGGGCCGCCGCCGCCGTGCGGAATGCAGAAGGTCTTGTGCAGGTTCAGGTGGCTCACGTCGCCGCCGAATTCGCCCGGCGCGGCCACGCCGACCAGTGCGTTCATGTTGGCGCCGTCGACGTACACGCGCCCGCCGTGCTCGTGCACGAGCTCGCACAGTTCCTTCACGCGCGTCTCGAACACGCCGTGCGTGCTCGGGTAGGTGATCATCACTGCGGCGAGGTGGGCGCTGTGCTTCTCGCAGGCGCGCTTGAGGTCGTCCATGTCGACGTTGCCCTGTGCGTCGCAGGCCGTCACCACCACCTGCAGGCCCACCATCTGTGCGCTGGCCGGGTTGGTGCCGTGCGCCGACGACGGAATCAGGCAGATGTTGCGGTGGCCCTGGCCCTTGGCCTCATGGAAGGACTTGATGGCCAGCAGGCCCGCGTACTCGCCCTGCGAGCCGGCGTTGGGCTGCAGGCTGATGCCGGCATAGCCGGTGGCCTCGCACAGCCATGCGCGCAGCTGCGCGTCGAGCTGCGCATAGCCCTGCTGCTGCTCGGCCGGCGCGAAGGGGTGGATGTTGGCGAACTCGGGCCAGGTGATGGGGATCATCTCGCTGGTCGCGTTGAGCTTCATGGTGCAGCTGCCCAGCGGGATCATGCTGCGGTCGAGCGCGAGGTCCTTGTCCGACAGGCTGCGGATGTAGCGCAGCATCGCGGTCTCGCTCTTGTGGGTGTTGAATACCGGGTGCGTGAGAAAGGCGCTGGTGCGGCGCAGGTCTTCGGGAATGAGCGGCGCGGTGTTGGCGGCCAGGTCGTCGAAGCGCGGCATCGGGGTGCCGGCGGGCACGAACAGGGCCCACAGGGTTTCGATGTCGGCGCGCGTGGTGGTTTCGTCGAGCGAGATGCCCAGGTGCTGTTGCAGGCGCTGGCGCAGGTTGACGCCGCCAGCCTGCGCGCGTTCGATGATCGCGGCCGTGTCATCGCCGGTGCGGATCGTCAGCGAGTCGAAGGCCGTGGTGTTGACCAGCTCGCGGCCCATCTGCGACAGGCCCCGGGCGAGGATGGCGGTGAGCGCCGCCACGCGCTGCGCGATGCGCGTGAGCCCGTCGGGCCCGTGGTACACGGCGTACATGCTGGCCACCACGGCCGGCAGCACCTGTGCGGTGCAGATGTTGGAGGTGGCCTTCTCGCGACGGATGTGCTGCTCGCGCGTCTGCAGAGCGAGTCGGTAGGCGGGCCGGCCGTGCGCGTCGACGCTCACACCCACCAGGCGGCCCGGCAGCGAGCGCTTGAACGAATCGCGGCAGGCCAGGTAGGCGGCGTGCGGGCCGCCGTTGCACAGCGGCATGCCGAAGCGCTGCGTGGTGCCGCAGACGATGTCGGCATCGAACTCGCCGGGCGCGACCAGCAGCGTCAGCGCCAGCAGGTCGGCCGCGACGATGAGGGCGGCGTCGCACTGGTGCGCGTGGCCCGCGAGCGGGCGCAGGTCGTGCACGTGGCCGGTGGTGGCGGGGTATTGCGCAAGCACGCCGAAGAATTCGCCGCTCACCATCAGGTGCGGCAGCGTTTCCGACACGGTGCTCACCTTCACCTCGATGCCCAGCGGCGCAGCGCGCGTCCTGATGACTTCGATGGTCTGCGGATGGCAGTCGCCCGACACCAGGAACACGTTGCTCTTGCTCTTGACGCTGCGCTTGGCGAGCGTCATGGCTTCGGCCGCGGCCGTGGCTTCGTCGAGCATCGATGCGTTGGCGATGGCCATGCCCGTGAGGTCGCACACCATCGTCTGGAAGTTGAGCAGGGCTTCCATGCGGCCCTGCGAAATCTCGGCCTGGTAGGGCGTGTAGGCGGTGTACCAGGCGGGGTTCTCGAGCACGTTGCGCAAGATGACGCCCGGCGTGTGCGTGCCGTAGTAGCCCTGGCCGATGAAATTGCGGAACACCTTGTTCTTCGACGCCATCACCTTCAGCTCGGCCAGCGCATCGGCTTCGGTCGCCGGTGCGGGCAGCCGCATCGGCTTCGCGCGGCGAATGGCCGCGGGCACAATGCCGTCGATGAGCTCAGCCCGCGTCTCCGAGCCGATGACGGGCAGCATGCGCGCCTCGTCCGCCGCATCGATGCCGATGTGGCGGGCGAGGAATTCTTCGGCGTTCTCTAGTTGTTGCAGGGAGGGGAGGGCGTGGCTTGACATGGCAGAGAGGTAGGG
>NZ_JBGLYU010000034.1:0-65551 GCF_047304235.1 Variovorax sp. Varisp36 | reverse complement strand
TTTTTTTTTTTTCCGCTACCCCCCCCCCCCCCCCCCCCCCCCCCCCCCCCCGGCCGCCCCCCCCCCCCCCCCCCCCCCCCCCCCCCGGGGCGATGCTAACGGAGTTGGCCGGCACGCCAGGACATCGCCCACGCCTGTGAGTTCTCTATACAATCGCGCGCCTGTTCCGGCAGCCATGTCCAGTTCCCATGGGCAAGATGTGACTTCCGGCACGGGGCGCCATACGTTACTGGGGGGCTTTCGGGGGTATAACCCCGGGGTTCGCCACTGGCGAGCACCCCGACAACGGGGAGCCTGCGTGGCCTGAAAGCTGCAAGGGGCTCCCATGGGAGGAGACACCCAGTGAAAGCGCGTTCCAGTTCGTCCAAGGAGCCAGTCACCGTGAAGAAACCCGCCGCCAAGGCCACGCCAGCACCCAAGCCCGCCGCAAAGAAGGCGCCGGCTGCGAAGCAGGCTGTACCTGCGGCCAAGAAGGTTTCTGCCACCGCACATGGCCCTGTCGCGAAGGAGAAAAGCGCGCCGTCCAAAAAGCCCGCAGCACCACCGGCCAAGGCCGTGACCGCTGCGACCAAGAAGTCCGTCAAGCCTGCAACTGCCGCCACCAGGACCGCAGGCGCGGGCTCATCGTCATCCAAACCCGTCGGCCGCCCTGCTGCCGCTCCTTCTGCTCCCTCGATCCCCATGAAAAAAACGGCTGCCGCCTCCACTTCCGCCCCGGCGACACCCTCGATGCCCGCTCAAACCGCCACGCCAGCACCCGCCGCGCGTGGTGGCCGTGTGTCCCGGCTGTCGCAACTGACCGTGCCCTCGATGCCGCAATCCGTGGCATCGACCGCCGCCAAGTCCAGCTTCTCGCAGGCGCCTTCCAACGCGCTGGTGCCGCCACCGCCACTGGCCGTGAAGAAAGACCCGAAGCTGGCCAACAACTGGAAGACCAAGACGCCCGCCGAGCTGAGCGATGCCGAAGTCATCGCCATGCCCGACGACGAGTACATGAACGAAAAGCAGATGGCGTTCTTCCGCCTGAAGCTCGAAGAACTCAAGCGCGGCATCCTCGAGAACGCCGGCGAGACCACCGAGCACCTGCGTGAAGACACGGTGGTCGTGCCCGACCCGGCCGACCGCGCCACCATCGAGGAAGAACACGCCCTCGAGCTGCGCACGCGCGACCGCGAACGCAAGCTGCTGAAGAAGATCGAGCAGTCGATCCAGCGCATCGACGCCGGCGACTACGGCTACTGCGACGAAACCGGCGAGCCCATCGGCGTGGGCCGCCTGCTGGCCCGCCCGACCGCGACGCTGTCGCTCGAAGCGCAGCAGCGCCGCGAGCTCAAGCAGAAGATGTTCGGGGATTGACACAGGGTCAAGGTAGATAGAAACCAGCGTCTTCGATAGCCTTCGCCGAATGCCAAAGGAAGAATCGGGCCGCCTTTTTTCAAAGGTGGCCAAGTTTGTCCGCAATCCCCTGAAGGATTGGTCGGAGCTGGATGCCCCTGCCGCCGTCTCGACCTCGGACTCCTCGCTGCCCGCCCAGACCTACAGCCGCGAGATGCTGAAGGAGATGATCGAGCGGCGCCAGCGCAACGATTTCGTGCGCCGGCGCGAGTTCGACATGCTGCGCAAGCTGCGCCAGCGCGAAGCTGCGGCCCATGCCTTCGAGGCGACGGTCACGCCGTCCTCGTTCAACCTCAACAGTTCCTCCGAGGGATCGGACGGACGCGCACTCACGCTCAAGAAGATCGACGAGATCGAGCAGCAGATGTCGCAGCAGTGGTGGAAGGGGCGGGGCCCGAACGGCGAAACGCTGGTCAACCCACCGCCCGACGCCGGGGCCGAGACGCTGCCGCCGGTGCATACCGACGAACTGCTGGCCGAGCCTGCCGGACACTTGCCTGTCCCCGCGGCCGCTGAAGCCAGCAGCAGCCCGGCCGCGGCTGCCGGCGACGTGCCGCTGATGTCGTCTCGCCTCGCGCACGACGGCGCGCTGGAAGAAGCGGTGATCCGCTTCGCGCACGGCGACGACACCGGTGCCGAAGCCATCCTGCTGCAGGCCCTGGCCTCCGAGAGCGCGCCGGCCACCGAGGACGGCCACGACAACCCCGCCGCCGAACGCGACGACGGCCGCTGGCGCGCCCTGTTCGATCTGTACCGCGCAACGGGCGATGCCGCGAAGTTCGCGGCCGCCCGCATGCGCTACGCGCAACGCATGCGGCGCATGGGCCCTGACTGGGTGTCGCTCGAAGAGCTGGCCCGCAGCGTCAAGGCCGTGACCGCCAGCGAAGAGGCCGCCGAGGCGGCTGCCGAAGGCGGCGCCGCCCATGCCGATTGGACTTGCCCCGCACGCCTGGCGCGCGAAGGCCTCATGGAGCTCACCCGTGCGCTCTCGAAGGCGGGCGCGGTGTGGACGCTCGACTGGCGCGGGCTGCACGCCATCGAGCCCGAGGCGGCCGCGCCGTTGCGCGTGCTGTTCGCCCACTGGGCCGGTTCGCCGGTCCAGCTGCGTTTCATGGGCACGGCGCAACTGCTGGCCGTGTTGTCCGAGGCTGCGCCCAACAACGAGCGCGGCACCGACGACGTCTGGTGGCAACTGCACCTCGCGGCGCTACGCATGATGCATCTGCCTGACGACTTCGAGCTGGTCGCGCTCAACTACTGCATCACCTACGAGGTGTCGCCGCCCGCCTGGCAGGACCCGTGCGGCGAGTGCACCACGCTGGCCGCGCCGCCTGCGAGTCGGTCCAACTCGGTCTGGTCGCTGCTGTCGGTCGGCGGTGATTCCGAGAGCTTCCCGTCCACCGACAGCGGTTTTGCCGCGCTGGCGGGCGACCTGCGGGGCGAGTCGCTGTCGAACTGGCAGCGGCTGGACAACGACCTGCGCCACACCACGGCGCCCGTCATATCCTGCGCGGCGCTGCTGCGCATGGACCTGGCCGCCGCCGGCACGCTGCTGAGCTGGGTGCGTGCGCGCGATGCCAACGGCGAGCGCGTGCAGTTCGTCGACGCGCATCGGCTCATCGCCGCGCTGTTCAATCTGGTAGGCATTGCCGATCACGCCACGGTGGCGGTTAGAAAAAACTAAACCGGTACCGCTTCTCGGCGGTTGCATTGCCGCCGCACACCCCCAGATGGCTGCGATGGAACAGTTTCACGGCACCACCATCGTGAGCGTGCGCCGCAAGACCCCCCAAGGCGACCAGGTCGCCATCGGCGGGGACGGGCAGGTCACTCTCGGCAACATCGTCATCAAGGGCACGGCGCGCAAGGTGCGGCGGCTCTATCACGGCAAGGTGCTCGCCGGCTTCGCCGGCGCCACGGCCGACGCCTTCACGCTCTTCGAGCGTTTCGAGGCCAAGCTCGAAAAGCACCAGGGGCACCTGACCCGGGCGGCCGTCGAGCTCACCAAGGACTGGCGCACCGACCGCGTGCTGCGCAAGCTCGAAGCCATGCTCGCCGTGGCCGATGCGACCACCTCGCTCATCATCACCGGCAATGGCGACGTGCTGGAGCCCGAGGACGGCGTGATCGCCATCGGTTCGGGCGGCGCGTATGCCCAGTCGGCGGCCAAGGCACTGATCGAGAACACCGAGCTCTCGGCCGAGCAGATCGTGCGCAAATCGCTGGCGATCGCCGGAGAAATCTGCATTTACACGAACATGAATCACACGGTGGAAGCGCTCTGACCATGTCCATGACCCCCCAGGAAATCGTCTCCGAGCTCGACAACCACATCGTCGGCCAGCCGGCCGCCAAGCGCGCGGTGGCCATCGCCCTGCGCAACCGCTGGCGCCGCCAGCAGGTCGACGACAAGCTGCGCCACGAGATCACGCCGAAGAACATCCTCATGATCGGCCCCACGGGTGTGGGCAAGACCGAAATTGCCCGCCGCCTCGCTCGCCTGGCCGACGCGCCCTTCATCAAGGTCGAGGCTACCAAGTTCACCGAGGTGGGTTACGTCGGCAAGGACGTCGATTCGATCGTCCGCGACCTCGCCGAGATCGCGGTCAAGCAGACGCGCGAATCCGAGAGCATCAAGGTGCGCGCGCGTGCCGAAGACGCCGCCGAAGAACGCATCCTCGATGTGCTGCTGCCCCCGGCGCGCGGCGCCGACGGCGCCACGCCTGCGCTGGACGGCCCCAATCCCACGCGCCAGGCGTTCCGCAAGAAGCTGCGCGAGCATCAGCTCGACGACAAGGAAATCGAACTCGACCTCGCCGAGGCCCGCCCCCCGCTCGAAATCATGGGCCCGGCCGGCATGGAGGAAATGACCGAGCAGCTGCGCGGCATGTTCGGCCAGCTCGGCGGCGGCGGCAAGCGCAAGACGCGCAAGCTCAAGATCGCCGAGGCGATGCGCCTGCTGATCGACGAAGAGGCTGCCAAGCTGGTCAACGAGGACGAGATCCGCGCGCAGGCCATCACCAACGCGGAGCAGAACGGCATTGTCTTCATCGACGAGATCGACAAGGTCGCCACCCGCAGCGAAGCCCAGGGTTCCGACGTGTCGCGCCAGGGCGTGCAGCGCGACCTGCTGCCGCTGGTGGAAGGCACGGCCGTGACCACCAAGTACGGGGTGGTGCGCACCGACCACATGCTGTTCATTGCGAGCGGCGCGTTCCACCTGAGCAAGCCGAGCGACCTGATTCCCGAGCTGCAGGGGCGCTTTCCGATCCGCGTCGAGCTGCAGTCGCTCTCCGTGTCGGACTTCGAAAGCATCCTCACGCAGACCCGCGCTTCGCTCGTGAAGCAGTACCAGGCGCTGCTCGCCACCGAGGGCGTGACGTTGGAATTCACACCCGAGGGCGTGAACCGGCTGGCCGCCATCGCCTTCGAGGTGAACGAGCGCACGGAGAACATCGGCGCGCGCCGCCTGTCGACCGTGATGGAGCGCCTGCTGGATGAGGTAAGCTTCGACGCGACCCGCCTCGAAGGGCAATCGATCCGCATCGATGCCGCCTACGTCGACGAGCGCCTCGCGGCACTAAGTCACGACGAAGACCTTTCGCGCTTCATCCTCTGAAGCCGCTTCTCCTCCCCCTGTAACGGGGGAATCCTTCACGCATCACTTTCACTGCGTGGGCTAAGTACTTCATTCTCAACGAAATTCGCCGATTCCGAGGATTTGGAATCGGCGCTAAGTCGTTGATTCCATTACAAAAAATAGCCCAAACGGCCAGTTGCTTCTGAAGTGTTTCCTGCTACAGTGCAAAAAAGTGCAGTTAAGTGGGAAAAAGTGCGGGTAGTGCCTCTTTCAGGTGCTGCAGCACTCCCAAAACAGGGGTTTCGTGGTCGTGTTTCAAGGCGCTTCATCGCTCAGTCTGGATGCCAAGGGGCGGCTCTCCGTGCCGACCCGGCACCGTGACGTCCTGAGCGCGACGGCAGGCGGCCAGCTCACGATCACCAAGCATCCGCACGGATGCCTGATGGTGTTCCCCCGTCCCGAATGGGAAAAATTCCGCGAGCGCATCGCTGCGCTGCCGATGTCGGCGCAGTGGTGGAAGCGCGTCTTCCTGGGCAACGCCATGGACGTCGAGATGGACGGCACCGGCCGCATCCTGGTGTCGCCCGAACTGCGCGCGGCCACCGGCATCGTGCGCGACACGCTGCTGCTGGGCATGGGCAACCACTTCGAGCTGTGGGACAAGGCCACCTACGAGGCCAAGGAGGCCGAGGCCACCCAGGGCGAGATGCCGGATGTGTTTCAGGACTTCGCGTTCTGAGGGCTCACGTGAACACCGCATGGACCCATACGACCGTCTTGCTGAACGAGGCGGTGGAAGCCGTTCTTTCCGGCAGCACGGCGGCAACCGGCACCTACGTGGACGCCACTTTCGGTCGGGGAGGGCATGCGCGTGCAATTCTCTCCAGGCTGGCGCCGGAGGGCAGGCTGATCGCATTCGACAAGGATGCAGAAGCAGTGGCCGAAGCAGCGCGCATCTCCGATGCGCGTTTTTCCATCCGCCATCAGGGATTCCGCTCGCTGGGCGAATTGCCCGATGCGAGCGTCGACGGCTTGCTGATGGACCTGGGCGTGAGTTCGCCGCAGATCGACAACCCGGTGCGCGGTTTCAGTTTTCGTTTCGACGGTCCGCTCGACATGCGCATGGACACCACGCGCGGCGAGAGCGTGGCCGAATGGCTGGCAACGGCCGAACTTCCACAAATTGCAGAGGTGATCCGTGACTATGGCGAAGAACGGTTTGCTGTTCAGATTGCAAAGGCGATTGTTGCTCGCAGACAAGAACGGGGCGCAATTTCAACCACCACCGAACTGGCCGAGCTCGTGGCTGGCACGGTCAAAACCCGCGAGCAGGGCCAGAACCCTGCAACGCGCACATTTCAGGCTTTTCGGATTTTCATCAACGCCGAGCTTGAAGAGCTGCAACAGGCGCTAGAGGCCAGCCTGTCCGTGCTCAAGCCCCACGGGCGGCTCGCGGTGATCAGCTTCCATTCGCTGGAAGACCGCATCGTGAAGCAGTTCATCGCCAAGCACTCGAAGGAGGTCTACGACCGCCGTGCGCCGTTTGCCGCCCCGAAGGTCATGAAACTGCGCGCCCTGGAGCGCATCAAGCCCTCCGACGCCGAGGTAAGAGGCAATCCGCGCTCGCGCAGCGCCATTCTTCGCGTCGCCGAGCGCACCGAGGCGCCCTGACATGGCGCGCATCAACCTGCTCCTGCTGATGGCCGTCATTGCGACGGCGCTGTACCTCGTGCATACGCAGTACCTCTCGCGCCAGCTCTATACCGAGCTCGATCGCGTGCAGCAGGATGCCCGCCGCCTGGAAACCGACCGCGACCGCCTGCAGGTCGAGAAGCGCGCGCAGGCCACGCCGCTGCGCGTCGAGAAGCTCGCCAAGGAGCAACTGCAGATGCGCACCACCTCGCCGGCGATCACGCAGTACGTGCGTCCCGACGGCACGGTGATCCCGGCCGTTGCGCCCGTGGCGCCCGCACCCGCCCCACCCAAGCCGGCCACGAAGCCGGCCGCCGCAGCGAGGGCCGCACGATGAGCCGGGGCAACCGCAGCGTGCGTTACACCACCAGCCCCTTGCTCGCGAGCAAGACGCCGGTGTGGCGCAGCAAGTTCATCGTTGCAGGCATCGCGCTCGGCTTTGTCATGCTGGCGGGCCGGGCGGCCTACGTGCAGGTGCTCAACAACAGCTTCTTCCAGCGGCAGGGCGAAGTGCGCTTCGCGCGCACGCTCGAACTGCCGGCCAACCGCGGCCGCATCCTCGACCGCAACGGGCTCATCCTCGCCTCCAGCGTGGTGGCGCCCAGCATCTGGGCCATTCCGGAGGACATCGAGCGCGATGACCCCGAGGTGCGCGCCAAGCTCAAGCAGGTCGCCAAGCTGCTCGAGATGCCGCAGAAGGACTTCGACAAGAAGCTCGAGGACGAGGACAAGACCTTCGTCTGGATCAAGCGCCAGGTCGACGAGCCCGTCGCCAAGCAGATCGCGGCCCTGAACCTCAAGGGCATCTACCAGCGCAAGGAATACAAGCGCCAGTACCCCGAGGGCGAGGCCGCTGCGCACGTGGTGGGCTTTACCAACGTGGAAGACAACGGCCAGGAGGGCATCGAGCTCGCGTTCAACAAGGAGCTGGCCGGCAAGGCCGGTTCGCGCCGCGTCATCAAGGACCGCCTCGGCCGCGTGGTCGAGGGCGTGGGCGAGACCGTGCCGCCGCTCGACGGCAAGGACATCCAGCTGAGCGTCGACAGCAAGGTGCAGTTTTTCGCCTACCAGAAGCTGCGCGACGCCGTGACCGCGCGCAAGGCCAAGGCCGGCAGCGTGGTGGTGCTCGATTCCGTCACCGGCGAAGTGCTGGCGCTGGCCAACTACCCGAGCTACGTGCCGGACAAGCGCCAGAACCTGACCGGCGAGCAGCTGCGCAACCGCGCGCTCACCGACACCTTCGAGCCCGGTTCGACCATGAAGCCGATCACGGTGGGCATGGCGCTGGAAGCCGGCCGAGTGAAGCCCTCGACGCTGATCGAAACCAGCCCCGGCCGCTTCCAGCTCGGCGGCTTCACGATCAGCGACACCCACAACTACGGCACGCTGACGGTGGAAGGCGTGATCCAGAAGTCGAGCAACGTCGGTGCGCTCAAGATCGCCCAGAAGATGACCCCGCACGAGATGTGGGACACCTACACCGCGCTCGGCTACGGCCAGAAGCCGCAGATCCAGTTCCCCGGCGCCGTCACGGGCCGGCTGCGCCCGTGGAAGACCTGGAAGCCGGTCGAGCAGGCCACCATGGCCTACGGCTACGGCCTGTCGGCGTCGCTGTTCCAGATGGCGCATTCGTACACCTCGTTCGCACACGACGGCTCCATCATTCCGGTGACCATCCTGAAGAATTCAGAGGCGCCGGTCGGCGTGCGCGTGTTCTCGCCGTCGAATGCGCTGGCGGTGCGCAAGATGCTGCAAATGGCCGCCGGCCCCGGCGGCACCGGCACGCGCGCGCAGACGGTCGGCTATTCCGTCGGCGGCAAGTCGGGCACGGCCCACAAGCAGGTCGGCAAGGGCTACGCGAGCAACAAGTACCGGGCCTGGTTCACCGGCATGGCGCCTATCGAGAAGCCCCGCATCATCGTCGCCGTGATGATCGACGAGCCGAGCGACGGCCAGTATTTCGGCGGCGTCGCCGCGGCCCCCGTGTTCAGCGAAGTCGTGCAGCAGACCCTGCGCATGATGAACGTACCGCCCGATCTGGCGGTCAAACCGCTTGTGATGACGCAGGGCGTCGACGAGAGCTTCTGAACATGCTGATCTTCACTTCTCCCCAACTGGCCGCGGCCTGGCTCAAGGAGCGTGCGCCGCAGGCCGCGATGCATGCCGACAGCCGTGCCGTGGGTGCGGGCGACGTCTTCGTCGCCTGGCCCGGCGCCGCGACCGACGGGCGCAAGCACGTGGCGGCCGCGCTGGCGCAGGGCGCGGCGATCTGCCTGGTGGAGCACGAGGGCGTGGAGGCCTTCGGCTTCGAGGGCGACGAGCGCATCGTGAGCTACCCCGGCCTGAAGGCCGCTACCGGCCCGATCGCCTCGGCCTTCTACGACAACCCTTCGGCCCTGCTCGACGTGCTGGCCGTGACCGGCACCAACGGCAAGACCTCCACCGCATGGTGGCTGGCCGAATCGCTTTCCACGCTGAGCGCGGCGGGTGGCGTGCGCGCGATGAACCCCGACGGCACCGTGCAGCGCGATGCGCCGTCGCCCTGCGCGGTGATGGGCACGCTGGGCATCGGCGTGCCGCCCGAGCTGACCTACACCGGCCTGACCACGCCCGACCCGGTGATGCTGCAGCGCGAGCTGCGTTCGCTGGTCGAGCGCGGCTTCGGCGCCTGCGCCATCGAGGCCTCGTCCATCGGCATCGCCGAACGCCGGCTCGACGGTGCGCAGATCGCGGTGGCCGTGTTCACCAACTTCACGCAGGACCACCTCGACTACCACGGCAGCATGGATGCCTACTGGCAGGCCAAGGCCGAGCTGTTCCGCTGGCCCGGCCTGCGCGCAGCGGTGATCAACATCGACGACACGCACGGCGCCAGCCTGTGCGCGAACCTGATCGACGCCGGTATCGGCGCGCTCGACGTCTGGACCGTCTCGGCTGGCGGCAAGCCGGCCCGCCTCATGGCGCGCGACATCGGCTACGACGCGCAGGGCCTGGAGTTCTCGGTGGCCGAGCACGGCACCACCGCGGTGGAACGGCTGTCGACCGGCCTCATCGGCCAGTACAACGTGGCCAACCTGCTCGGCGTGCTCGGCACCCTGCGCGCGCTCGGCCTCACGCTGGCCCAGGCCGTGGCCGCCTGTGCCAGCCTCACGAGCGTGCCGGGCCGCATGGACCGCGCGGGAACCGGCGAAGGTGCACCGCTGGCGGTGGTCGACTACGCCCACACACCCGACGCGCTCGACAAGGCCCTGATCGGCCTGCGCCCGCTGGCCAGGCAGCGCGGCGGTGCGCTCTGGTGCCTGTTCGGCTGCGGCGGCGACCGCGACCCGATCAAGCGCCCGATGATGGCCGCCGTCGCCGAACGCCAGGCCGACCGCGTGATCGTCACCAGCGACAACCCGCGCAGCGAGAAGCCCGACGCGATCATCAGCCAGGTGCTGCGCGGCTTCTCGCGTCCCGAGGCCGCGCAGGTGCAGCCCGACCGCGCCATCGCCATCGCCGACGCGATCGCGCAGGCCGCGCCGCGGGACGTCGTGCTGATCGCCGGCAAGGGCCACGAGGCCTGGCAGGAAATTGCCGGCCAGCGCATCGACTTTTCGGACAAGGCCCACGTGCTGCAGGCGCTGGCGAAGCGGAGTGCCGCGGCATGACCGACACGACGCCGCTCAATATCACGCTGGCCCAGGTGCAGCAATGGATTCCGGGTTCGCGCCTCGTGGGTGACGCCTCGACCGTCATCGCGCGCGTGCACACCGACACGCGCACGCTTGCGCAGGGCGACTTGTTCGTCGCGCTCAAGGGCGAGCGCTTCGACGCCAACGACTTCCTCGCCGATGCGAAGAAGCAGGGCGCCGTGGCCGCCATTGCGCACCGCGGCCTGGAAGCCGTCGGCCTCGCCGGCCTCGAAGTGCCCGACACGCTGGCCGCGCTGGGCGCCCTCGGCGCGGGCTGGCGCGCGCAGTTCGAGCTGCCGCTGATCGCCGTGACCGGCAGCAACGGCAAGACCACGGTCACGCAGATGATCGCGGCCGTGCTGTTCGCCGCGCGCGGGGAACGTGCCTTGGCCACGGCCGGCAACTTCAACAACGAGATCGGCGTGCCGCTCACGCTGCTGCGCCTGCGCGCGCAGCACCAGCTCGCGGTGCTCGAACTGGGCATGAACCATCCGGGCGAGATCGCGCGGCTGGCCGCCGTTTCGCGCCCGACCATCGCGCTCGTCAACAACGCGCAGCGCGAGCACCAGGAATTCATGGCCACCGTCGAGGCGGTCGCCGTCGAGAACGGCGCCGTGTTCGCGGTGCTGCCCGATGACGGCACGGCCGTGTTCCCCCATGGCGACCCCTTCACCTCGCTGTGGACCGACATGGCGCATGCCACCGGCGCCCGACGCTGCATGACCTTCGGCGAGTCCGAAGACGCCGACATCTCGCTCGACAGCGCCGAATGGAAGCAGGGCGCCTGGGCCGTGCGCATCCGCACGCCGCTCGGCGCCTTTGACGCGCGCCTGCACATCGCGGGCCGGCACAACGTGGTCAATGCGCTGGCGGCCACCGCCTGCGCGCTCGCGGCCGGCGTGTCGCTCGAGACCATTGCCGAAGGCCTGTCGGCCTTCGAGCCGGTCAAGGGCCGCTCGCGCGCCAGCGAGATCGTGCTGGCCGGCGGCCATGCGCTGACGCTGGTCGACGACAGCTACAACGCGAATCCCGATTCCGTGATTGCAGCCATCGACGTGCTCGCCGCCCTTCCGGGCCCGCGCCTGCTGGTGCTCGGCGACATGGGCGAGGTGGGCGATCGCTCGCCCGAGTTCCATGCCGAAGTCGGCGCGTGGGCGCGCCGGCGCGGCATCGAGTCCGTCTACACGCTGGGCGCGGCGACGATGCACACCGCCACCGCTTTCCAGGAGAGCGGCGGGGGACGCGACGGACGCCATTTCGACGAGTTCGACGCGCTCGGCGCGGCCGTGCTCGCGCGCCTGCCGCAGGTCGGCAGCGTGCTCGTGAAGGGATCGCGCTTCATGAAGATGGAGCGCGTGGTGAAAGCCATCGAGGCACAACAACAAAAGGAGGCCGGTCATGACGCATGAGCCGCGCGAAAAGACATGCTGATGACCCTGGCCCAATGGCTGCAGACGCTCTCGCCCGAGTTCGGGTTCCTGCGCGTCTTCCAGTACCTCACCTTCCGCGCGCTGATGGCCGCGCTGACCGCGCTCGTGGTCGGCCTCGTGGCCGGCCCTTACGTGATCCGCCGCCTTGCCGCACTCAAGATCGGCCAGCCGGTGCGCGGCTACGGCATGGAGACGCACCTCACCAAGAGCGGCACGCCCACCATGGGCGGCGTGCTGGTGCTGTTCGCCATCGCCTTCGCCACGCTGCTGTGGTTCGACATCTCCAACAGGTTCGTGTGGATCGTGCTGTGGGTCACCATGGGCTTCGGTGCCATCGGCTGGGTCGACGACTGGCGCAAGGTGGTGCGCAAGGACCCGGAAGGCATGCGCTCGCGCGAGAAGTACTTCTGGCAGTCATTGGTCGGCCTGCTCGCGGGCTTCTACCTGCTGTTCAGCATCTCCGAAAGCTCCAACTGGCGCGTGCTCGAGCTGTTCTTCGCCTGGGTGCGCTCGGGCTTCGATCTCGACTTTCCGCCCAAGATCAACCTGCTGGTGCCTTTCTTCAAGGAAGTGAGCTACCCGCTCGGCGGCATCGGCTTCGTGATCCTCACGTACCTCGTGATCGTGGGCGCGAGCAATGCGGTGAACCTGACCGACGGCCTCGATGGGCTGGCGATCATGCCGGTGGTGATGGTGGGCTCGGCGCTGGGCGTGTTCGCCTACGTCACGGGCAGCGCGGTGTATTCCAAGTACCTGCTGTTCCCCAACATCCCGGGCTCGGGCGAGCTGCTGGTGTTCTGCTCGGCCATGGCCGGCGCGGGGCTTGCGTTCCTCTGGTTCAACACGCACCCGGCGCAGGTGTTCATGGGCGACGTGGGCGCGCTGGCGCTCGGCGGCGCGCTGGGCACCATCGCGGTCATCGTGCGCCAGGAGATCGTGTTCTTCATCATGGGCGGCATCTTCGTGGTCGAGGCGATCTCGGTGATGGCGCAGGTCATGTACTTCAAGTACACCAAGAAGCGCTTCGGCGAAGGCCGCCGCGTGCTCAAGATGGCGCCGCTGCACCATCACTTCGAGAAGAGCGGCTGGCGCGAGACGCAGGTCGTTGTGCGCTTCTGGATCATCACGATGCTGCTGTGCCTCGTGGGCCTTTCGACGCTGAAGCTGCGGTGACAGGAACATGCGGCATCTGAAAGACCTCCCCGTCCTCGTCCTCGGCCTCGGTGCATCCGGGCTGGCGATGACGCGCTGGTGCGCGCGCCACGGTGCCGTCGTGACCGTGGCCGACACGCGCGAAGCGCCGTCGCTGCTGGCGACGCTGCGGGCGGAACTGCCCGAGGTGGGCTTTGTCGGCGGGCCGTTCTCGGCCGCGCTGGTCGAGGGCACACCGATTCGCGCCGTGTACCGCTCGCCGGGCCTGTCGCCCGAAACCATCGCGCCGGTGACCGATGCGGCGCGGGCCATGGGCCTGCCGGTTGGTGGCGAACTGGACCTGTTCGCGCGCGCGCTGCTGGATCTGCGCACGGTCGAGGTGCCGGTGGTGGAAGCCGGGCCGGAGCCTGAACCCGAAGCCGCCGCCGAAGCGGAAGCACCGGCCGAGCCCGAAGCTCAGGCGCAGCTGGCGCTGGAGGAGCCTGCGCCGGTTGAAGAAGCGGTCGAACCCCCGGCCCCGGCCGAAGCTGCCGAACCTGTCGAAGCGCAGCTCGAATCGACCGTCCCCGCGATGGCCGAAGCGATGCCGCGCGACCCGTCGATGAGCGTTGCCGCCCCGATGCCGTCGGAAGCTTCGGAGGCCGCACCCGCCGAAGTCATCACGACGACGGAAGCCGTCGAGGCCGAACCTGAGCAGACCGACGGCGCAGTGCAAGCAGCACCGGAGGCAGCGGATGTGCCCAAGGCTGCACCCGCCACCGTCTCCCGCCTCCCGACCACAGGCAAGCCCTACGTCCCGACCGCCGCCAGGGAGGCTGCAGAGTTCGTCGCCAAGATCGCCGAGATCTCCGCCACCAATCCGGCCTCGGCCGCGGTGGAGGAAGAGTCGCCCCAGCTCGAACTGGCGCCTCCCGTCGAGCCCGAAGCGCCAAAGGGCTATACGCCCGCGGTGCTCGCCATCACCGGAACCAACGGCAAGACCACCGTGACCTCGCTCACCGGCCAGTTGGTCGAACGCGCGGGCAAGACCGTGGCCGTGGCCGGCAACATTGGCCCGACGCTGCTCGATACGCTGTCCGCGCACATCGATGCCGGCACGCTCCCCGACGTGTGGGTGCTCGAACTGTCGAGCTTCCAGCTCGACGGCGTGCAGGGCTTCGAGCCGACCGCTGCGACGGTGCTCAACCTCACGCAGGACCATCTCGACTGGCACGGCGACATGAAGGCTTATGCCGCAGCCAAGGCGCGCATCTTCGGTTCACGGGGCTTGATGATCCTGAACCGTGACGACGACGGCGTGATGGCCATGCTGCCCGCACCCGTCAGGGTCAAGCTGCAGCGCCCGCAGATCCGCACGCACATCACCTTCGGCAGCGCGATGCCGCTGCGCCCGGGCGACTACGGCATCGAGCGCGTCAACGGCATGGCCTGGCTGGTGCGTGCACTGGAGGCCGACGAAACGCAGAAGCGCAAGCGCGGCGCAGTGGTCGAGGAAGAAATCTTCCTGCAGCGACTGATGCCCGCCGATGCGCTGCGCATCCGCGGCCGCCACAACGCCATGAACGCGCTGGCCGCGCTCGCGCTGGCCAGCGCCGCCGACTGCCCGCTGGGCCCGATGCTCTACGGCCTGCGCGAATACCGCGGCGAGCCGCATCGCGTGGAACCCATCGCCATCGTGGACGAGGTCGAGTACTTCGACGACAGCAAGGGCACCAACGTAGGCGCCACCGTGGCCGCGCTGACCGGTCTCGGCGAAGAGCGCCGCGTCGTCGTGATCCTCGGCGGCGAAGGCAAGGGACAGGACTTCGAACCGCTGGCCGAACCCGTGCGCCAGTACGCGCGCGCCGTGGTGCTCATCGGCCGCGACGCGCCGCTCATCGAAGCCGCGCTGGCACAGACCGGCGTTTCGCTGCTGCATGCCGGCTCGATGGACGAGGCCGTGAAGCTCGCATCCGCACGCGCCAACCCCGGCGATGCCGTGCTGCTGTCACCGGCCTGTGCGAGCTTCGACATGTTCAAGGATTACGCGCACCGCGCCGAGGTGTTCCGCGAGGCCGTGCAGGCCTTCGAGGACAGCCCGCGCGGCATGGGCGATTCGACGGAGGACACGGTTTGAACTCTGCCGCCCCGGGCGCCACGCCCAACGCATCCACCGGCCGCTTCGGCGGCTGGTTCAGGCGCGCCCGCAGCGGGATCGACTCGCTGCCCGTGCACCTGCCCGTGCGGCTGGGCGGCGCCGGCGTCGCGCAGACAAAGGCCACGCCGATGCGCGTGCTGGGTTTCGACCAGGCGCTGGTCTGGGTCACGGTCGCACTGCTGATGTGGGGCCTGGTCATGGTGTATTCGGCCTCCATCGCGCTGCCCGACAACCCGCGCTTTGCGCGCGCCGGCTACAGCGCCTCGTATTTCCTCACGCGGCATGCGGCCTCGGTGATCTTCGCGTTCATCACCGCGCTGCTGGCTTTCCAGATCCCCATGAAGACCTGGGAGCGCGCCGCGCCATGGCTCTTCGTGGCTTCGCTGCTGCTGCTGGTGGCCGTGCTCATTCCGCACATCGGCATCAACGTGAACGGTGCGCGCCGCTGGCTGCCGATGGGCTTCATGCGCTTCCAGCCCTCGGAGCTGGCCAAGCTCGCGATGGTGCTCTACGCCGCCAGCTACATGGTGCGCAAGATGGAGATCAAGGAGCGCTTCTTCCGCGCCGTGCTGCCGATGGGCATCGCGGTGGTGGTGGTCGGCATGCTGGTGATGGCCGAGCCGGACATGGGTGCCTTCATGGTGATCGCGGTGATCGCCATGGGCATCCTGTTCCTGGGCGGCGTGAACGCGCGCATGTTCTTCGTGATCGCCGCGCTGGTGGTGGTGGCCTTCGGCACTATCGTCGCGACCAGCCCGTGGCGCCGCGAACGAATCTTTGCCTACCTCGATCCGTGGAGCGAAGAGCACGCGCTCGGCAAGGGCTACCAGCTGTCGCACTCGCTGATTGCCATCGGGCGCGGCGAGATCTTCGGCGTGGGCCTGGGCGGCAGCGTCGAGAAGCTGCACTGGCTGCCCGAGGCGCACACCGACTTCCTTCTGGCCGTGATCGGCGAGGAATTCGGCCTGGTCGGCGTGCTGCTGATCATCGGCCTGTTCCTTTGGCTCACGCGCCGCATCATGCACATCGGCCGGCAGGCGATCGCGCTCGACCGCGTGTTCTCGGGCCTCGTGGCCCAGGGCGTGGGCGTGTGGCTCGGCTTCCAGACCTTCATCAACATGGGCGTGAATCTCGGTGCGCTGCCGACCAAGGGCCTGACGCTGCCGCTGATGAGCTTCGGCGGCTCGGCCATCCTGATGAACCTGGTGGCGCTGGCCGTGGTGCTGCGCATCGATTACGAAAACCGTGTCCTCATGCGTGGAGGCCGCGTATGACCGGCCGTACCGCACTCGTCATGGCCGGTGGTACCGGTGGCCACATCTTCCCCGGACTCGCGGTGGCCGAGGCCCTGCGCGAGCGCGGCTGGCAGGTGCACTGGCTGGGCGCGCCCGGCAGCATGGAAGAAAAGCTCGTGCCGCCGCGCGGCTTCGCCTTCGAGCCGGTGCAGTTCGGCGGCGTGCGAGGCAAGGGCCCGCTCACGCTGTTCCTGCTGCCGCTGAAGCTGCTGCGCGCCTTCTGGCAGAGCCTGCGCGTGGTGCGCCGCGTGAAGCCCGACGTGCTGGTGGGCCTGGGTGGCTACATCACCTTTCCGGGCGGCATGATGGGCGTGATGCTCAACAAGCCGCTGGTGCTGCACGAGCAGAACTCAGTGGCCGGCCTCGCCAACAAGGTGCTGGCAGGCGTCGCCGATCGTGTGTTCACGGCCTTCCCGAACGTGCTGAAGAAGGCGCAATGGGTGGGCAATCCGCTGCGCGCGGCGTTTACCTCCAAGCCAGATCCGGCCGTGCGCTTCGCGGGCCGCACCGGGCCGCTCAAATTGTTGGTGGTGGGCGGCAGCCTCGGGGCGCGCGGCCTCAACACCGTGGTGCCGCAGGCGCTGGCCCGCATCGAACCGGCGGCGCGCCCGCAGGTGGTGCACCAGAGCGGCGCCAAGCAGATCGACGAGCTGCGCGCCAACTACACGGCGGCCGGCGTCGAAGGCGAGCTCACGCCCTTCATCGAAGACACCGCGCAGGCGTATGCCGACGCCGACATCATCGTCGCGCGCGCCGGTGCCAGTACCGTCACAGAAATCGCGGCCGTCGGCGCAGCAGCGCTGTTCGTGCCTTTCCCCTCGGCGGTCGACGACCACCAGACCACCAACGCGCGCTTCCTTGTGGACGCGGGCGGCGGGTGGCTCGTGCAGCAGACCGACCTCACTCCTGAATTGCTGGCTGATTTGCTACAGAAAACCGGGCGCGACGCGCTGATAGAGAAGGCCGTCAAGGCCAAGACCATGCAGAAGACGAAGGCGGTGGAAGCCGTAGTCCAAGCCTGCGAGGAGCTTGCCAAATGAAGCACGCGATTCGTCACATCCATTTCGTGGGCATCGGCGGCTCTGGCATGAGCGGCATCGCCGAGGTGCTGCTCAACCTGGGCTACAGGATCACGGGCTCCGACCTGTCCGACAGCGCCACGCTGCGCCGGCTCGCGGGCCTGGGCATCGGCACCTTCGTCGGTCACGCTGCTGCGCACATCGACGGGGCCGACGCGGTCGTCACCTCCACCGCCGTGCAGTCGGACAACCCCGAAGTGCTGGCCGCGCGCGAGAAGCGCATTCCGGTCGTGCCGCGCGCGCTGATGCTGGCCGAGCTGATGCGGCTGAAGCAGGGCATCGCCATTGCCGGCACGCATGGCAAGACCACCACCACCAGCCTGGTGGCAAGCGTGCTCGACGCCGCCGGACTCGACCCGACCTTCGTGATCGGCGGGCGCCTGAACAGCGCCGGTGCCAACGCGCAGCTCGGCAGCGGCGACTACATCGTGGTCGAGGCCGACGAGTCGGACGCGTCGTTCCTGAACCTGCTGCCCGTGATGGCGGTGGTCACGAACATCGATGCCGACCATATGGAGACCTACGGGCACGACTTCGCGAAGCTCAAGAAGGCCTTTGTCGATTTCCTGCACCGCATGCCCTTCTACGGCGTGGCCATCCTGTGCACCGACGATCCGGCGGTGCGCGAGATCGTGGCCAACGTGACCTGCCCGGTCACCAGCTACGGCTTCGGCGAGGACGCCCAGGTGCGCGCCGTCGACGTGCGCGCGGTCGGCGGCCAGATGCATTTCACCGCGCAGCGCCGCAATGGCGTGACGCTGCCGGACCTGCCCATCGTGCTGAACCTGCCGGGCGAGCACAACGTGCGCAACGCGCTGTCGGTGATCGCGGTGGCGGTGGAGCTCGGCATTCCCGACGAGGCCGTGCAGCGCGGCCTTGCGGACTTCAAGGGCGTGGGCCGCCGCTTCCAGAGCTACGGCGACGTGGCCGTGCAAGGGGGCCATGCAGCCGGCACCTTCACCGTCATCGACGACTACGGCCATCACCCGGTCGAGATGGCGGCCACCATCGCGGCCGCGCGCGGCGCGTTCCCGGGCCGCCGGCTGGTGCTGGCCTTCCAGCCGCACCGCTACACCCGCACGCGCGACTGCTTCGAGGATTTCGTGAAGGTCATCGGTACCGCCGACTCCGTGCTGCTCGGCGAGGTCTATGCCGCGGGCGAGGCACCCATCGTGGCGGCCGACGGGCGCACGCTGGCGCGCGCGCTGCGCGTGGCCGGCAAGGTCGAGCCGGTGTTCGTCGACGACATCGCGGCCATGCCGCAGGCCATTCTCGACAACGCCCGTCCGGGCGACGTGGTGCTCTCCATGGGCGCCGGGTCCATCGGCGCGGTGCCGGGCAAGGTCGTCGAACTCGGCGCGGCTGTGGCTGCGGCACCCTCAACATCGGAGCGCGGTTCGCGCAAAGGGAGGGCCTCATGAGCCTTCAGAATCCTCAACTCTTCGGCAAGGTTGCCGTGCTGTTCGGCGGCAGTTCCGCCGAACGCGAAATCTCTTTGATGTCGGGCACCGGCGTGCTCGAAGCCCTGCGTTCGCGCGGTGTCGACGCGCACGCCTTCGATCCTTCGCAGCGCGAGCTGGCCGACCTCAAGCGCGAAGGCTTCGCGCGCTGCTTCGTCGCTTTGCATGGCCGCCATGGCGAGGACGGCACCGTGCAGGGCGCGCTCGAACTGCTCGGCATTCCCTACACCGGCTCGGGCGTGATGGCGTCGAGCGTGGCCATGGACAAGGTCATGACCAAGCGCATCTGGCAGGCCGACGGCCTGCCCACGCCCAAGTACGTGCGCCTGGCCTTCGACCAGCAAAGCCGCGAACAGGTCATGGTGGTGCCCGACGTGCTCGGCCTGCCGCTGATCGTGAAGCCACCGCGCGAGGGCTCGTCCATCGGCGTGACCAAGGTCGAGGGCTACTCCCAGATGCAGGACGCGGTCACGCTGTCCGCGAAGTACGACGCCGATGTGCTCTGCGAGGAGTTCATCGAGGGCGAGGAAGTGACCTGTGCCGTGCTCGGCCAGGGGCTCGATGCGCGCGCGCTGCCGGTGGTGCGCATCGCCGCGCCCGAGGGCGCCTACGACTACCAGAACAAGTATTTCACCGACGACGTGAAGTACCAATGCCCGAGCGGCCTTCCCGAGGCCGAGGAGCACGAGATCCAGCGCATCACGCTGGCCGCGTACCACACGCTCGGTTGCCGCGGCTGGGGCCGCGCCGACGTGATGATTCGCGCCAGCGACCGCAAGCCATTCCTGCTGGAGATGAACACCTCGCCCGGCATGACCAGCCATTCGCTGGTGCCGATGTCGGCCCGAGCCGCGGGCATCGCGTACGAAGAACTGTGCCTGCGCGTGCTGGCCTCGGCCGCGCTCGACGCCACGGGGGGGGCGCAATAGCCATGGCCGACGGCATCCCCGCTCCCTTCGACGTCAAGCTCATGAACATCGTCGCGAACATTGCCTTCGCGATGGTGGCGCTCATGCTGCTGGCGGCGGGCGCGTGGTGGGTGCTTCGGCAGCCGTTCTTCCCGCTCGCCGGGATCAAGGTGGACGGCGAGGTCACGCACAACAACGCGGTCACGCTGCGCGCCAACGTGGCACCGCAGCTGTCGGGCAACTTCTTCACCATCGACCTGGCGCGCGCGCGTTCCGCCTTCGAGTCCGTGCCTTGGGTGCGCAGTGCGGTGGTGCGGCGCGAGTTTCCGAACAAGCTGCGTGTGACGCTGACCGAACAGGTGCCGGTGGCCAACTGGGGCGACGAGGCGGGCTCGAAACTGATCAATGGTTTCGGCGACGTGTTCGAGGCCAACGTGGCCGAGGTCGACGACAACCTGCCGCGCCTCGATGGCCCGATCGAACAGGCGGGCCAGGTGCTGGGCATGTACCGTGTGCTGCAGCCGCAGTTCCAGCCCTACGACCTGGCCATCGACGAGCTCACGCTGTCGAGCCGGGGCAGCTGGAAGGTGGTGCTCGACAGCGGCGCCGAGATTGAACTCGGCCGCGGCCAGAGCGAGGAGGTGACGGCCCGCCTGCAGCGGTTCCTGAAGACCGTGACCCAGGTCGCGGGGCAGTACCGCCGCACGATGGCCGACGTCGAGGGCGCCGATCTGCGCCACAACGACGCGTATGCACTGCGGCTGCGCGGCGTCACCACGGTCTCGCCAGAGGCCCCAAGAAAAATCAAGTAGCGAATACCGAGAAATCGAGGACATATCAATGCCCAAAGAATACAAAGACCTGGTCGTAGGACTCGACATCGGCACCGCCAAGGTGATGGTGGTGGTGGCCGAGGTGCTGCCCGGTGGCGAGCTCAAGCTGGCCGGCCTCGGCATCGCGCCGAGCAATGGGCTCAAGCGCGGCGTGGTGGTGAACATCGACGCCACCGTGCAGAGCATCCAGCAGGCGTTGAAAGAGGCCGAGCTGATGGCCGACTGCAAGATCAGCCGCGTCTACACCGGCATCACCGGCAGCCATATCCGCGGCATCAATTCCAGCGGCATGGTGGCGGTGAAGGACAAGGAAGTGACGCCCGCCGACGTGGCCCGCGTGGTGGAGACGGCGCGCGCCATCAACATCTCGAGCGACCAGCGCCTGCTGCTGGTGGAGCCGCAGGAGTTTGTGATCGACGGCCAGGACGTGAAGGAGCCGATCGGCATGAGCGGCATGCGGCTCGAAGCCAAGGTGCACATCGTGACCGGCGCGCAGAGCGCGGCCGAGAACATCATCAAGTGCGTGCGCCGCTGCGGCCTCGAGGTCGACCAGCTGATGCTGAACCCGCTGGCCTCGAGCCAGGCGGTGCTGACGGAAGATGAACGCGAACTGGGCGTGGTGCTGGTCGACATCGGCGCGGGCACGACCGACGTGGCGATCTTCACCAACGGCGCGATCCGCCACACGGCCGTGATCCCGATCGCGGGCGACCTCATCACGAGCGACATCGCGATGGCGCTGCGCACGCCGACGAAGGACGCGGAAGACATCAAGGTCGAAAACGGCTATGCCAAGCAGCTGCTGGCCGACCCCGACACGCAGGTCGAAGTGCCGGGCCTGGGCGATCGCGGCCCGCGCATGCTGAGCAAGCAGGCGCTGGCCGGCGTGATCGAGCCGCGCATCGAAGAGATCTTCTCGCTGGTGCAGCAGGTGGTGCGCGAGTCGGGCTACGAGGAAGTGCTGTCGTCGGGCGTGGTGCTCACGGGTGGCAGCGCGGTGATGCCGGGCATGGTCGAGCTTGGGGAAGACATCTTCCTGAAGCCTGTGCGGCGCGGCATTCCGAAGTATTCGAGCGCGTTGTCCGACATGGTCGCGCAGCCCCGTGCGGCGACAGTCATGGGTCTGCTCGAAGAAGCTCGTTTCGCGCGCATGCGCGGCTTCAAGGTCGCGCAGAAGAATGGGTCGGTAAAGACTGCATTCGGACGTTTCAAGGACTTCATCGTGGGGAACTTCTGACCATGATCCATTCCCCACTCTGGCTCGCGCGTGGAAGCCCTCCATTGCATTTCAACGAGCGATGGCGGCGCACAGGTCCACCATCGTGACGGTCTCATCGTTGATCCCGTCACGGCACAAGAAAAATTCATAGATACACAACGGCAACTGCAAGATTCAAGGAGTTAAAAATGACCATCGAAATGATCGAAGTCGAAGAGTTCAACCAGGGCACGCAGATCAAGGTGATCGGTGTCGGCGGTGGCGGCGGCAACGCGGTCGCCCACATGATGGAACGCGGCGTGCAGGGCGTTCAGTTCGTCTGCGCGAACACTGACGCACAGGCACTGCAGCGCAGCAGCGCGCACAAGATCATCCAGCTCGGCACCAGCGGCCTGGGCGCCGGCAGCAAGCCCGACAAGGGCCGTGAAGCGGCCGAACTCGCGGTGGACGACATCCGCGCGGCCATCGACGGCGCGCACATGCTGTTCATCACGGCCGGCATGGGCGGCGGCACCGGCACCGGCGCCGCTCCCGTGATCGCGCGCGTCGCGAAGGAAATGGGCATCCTCACCGTGGGCGTGGTGACCAAGCCCTTCGACTGGGAAGGCGGCCGTCGCATGACCAACGCCGACGCCGGGCTGGCCGAACTCGAAGCCAACGTCGACTCGCTGATCGTGGTGCTCAACGAGAAGCTGCTCGACGTCCTGGGCGAGGACATCACCCAGGACGAAGCCTTCGCGCACGCCAACGACGTGCTGAAGAACGCCGTGGGCGGCATCTCGGAAATCATCAACGAGTACGGCGGCGTCAACGTCGACTTCGAAGACGTGCGCACCGTGATGGGCGAACCCGGCAAGGCCATGATGGGCACGGCCGCCGCCGCGGGCCCGGACCGCGCGCGCATCGCCGCCGAACAGGCCGTGGCCTGCCCGCTGCTCGAAGGCATCGACCTCTCGGGCGCCAAGGGCGTGCTGGTGTTGGTGACGGCGTCGAAGGGTTCGCTGAAGCTGAACGAGTCGAAGCTCGCGATGAACACCATCCGCGCCTACGCTTCGCCGGACGCGCACGTGATCTACGGCGCCGCCTACGACGACAGCCTCGGCGACCAGATGCGCGTGACCGTGGTGGCCACCGGCCTCTCGCGTGCCGATGCCCGCCGTCAGGCCCCCACGCTCGAAGTGATCCGCACCGGTACCGACAACATCCCGTTCACCGTGCCGACGCTCGGTGGCATGGGTCATGCCGGTGGCAGCGGCAGCCAGCCCAACTACGACGGCATGGCCGTTCCCAGCGTGTGGCGCACCAACCGCACGATGGCCGCCGCGAAGGTGGACGCGCTGTCTTCGGGCGGCATGGACGACTTCGAGATCCCGGCCTTCCTGCGCCGCCAGGCCGACTGATATCGGCTCGCCCCCCGGCTGCGCGCACTTCGTGTCGCTTCGCCTTCCCCCTGCCGGGGGCAACACCTGAGGACCGGCGGAGCCGGATCCTCGGTGTTTCGCGAAGCGGCCTATAGACGCAGAGGGCACGAAGGTTCGCAAGGGGCGCAGGGGGGACCTGAAAGGGACTTCCCCTGACCCTAGGCGCTGCGTTCACTTCGTGCCCCTTGCGTCCATCGTCGGGGGTTTAATGGATAGGACCCATGTCTATCGGTGCCATAGCGAAGGGCATAGGGGCCCACGCCCGGCGCGCGCCTAAAATCCCCGGCGTGCTGCAACAACGAACCCTCAAGTCGATCAGCCGCGCCGTGGGCGTGGGGCTTCACAGCGGCCAACGCGTGGAGCTGACCCTGCGTCCGGCCCCGGCCGACACGGGCATCGTGTTCCGCCGCGTCGACCTGCCGGAGCCGGTCGAGATCCGCATGACCGCCGAGTCGGTCACCGACACGCGTCTCGCGTCCACGGTCTCCACCGGCGGCGCGAAGGTGCAGACCGTCGAGCACATCATGTCCGCCTGCGCGGGCCTGGGCATCGACAACCTCTACATCGACATCACGGCCGACGAAGTGCCGATCCTCGACGGGTCGGCCTCGTCCTTCGTGTTCTTGCTGCAAAGCGCGGGCATCGCGCTGCAGAAGGCGCCGCGCCGCTTCATCCGCGTGACCCGCAAGGTCGAGGTGCGCGAGGGCGAAGGCGCCAACGAGAAATGGGCGAGCCTGGAGCCGTACCACGGCTACAAGCTGAGCTTCGAGATCGACTTCGACCACCGCGTCGTCAACTCCACCGGCCAGCGCGTGGAGTTCGACCTGGGCACTGATTCATACAGCCGCGACATCGCGCGTGCGCGCACCTTCGGTTTCACCAAGGAGGTCGAGTACATGCGCAGCAAGGGCCTCGCGCTCGGCGGCGGGCTGGACAACGCCATCGTGATGGACGACACCAAGGTGCTCAATGCCGGCGGCCTGCGCTATGACGACGAGTTCGTGAAGCACAAGATCCTCGACGCGATGGGCGACCTTTACATCATCGGCAAGCCGCTGCTGGCGGCCTACACCGCGTTCCGCTCGGGCCATGCGCTCAACAACAAGCTGCTGCGCGAACTGCTCTCGCACAGCGACGCCTACGAAGTCGTGACCTTCGACGACGAGAAGCGCGCGCCACGCGGTTTCGGCGAAGTCGCCCGCGCCTGGTAGGCGTCGCCCCGACGATGCTTCTTTTCCGCTGGGCCATCCTGCTGCTTCTGCTGGTGGCGGGCGTGTGCTTCGCGTTCTATGCGGGCACGGGGCAGGCCAGGTACCGGCGCATCGGATGGATCGTGTTGAAGTGGACGCTGCTCGCGGCGTTCGGCTTCTTCGCGGTGCTGATCGCCGAACGCGTCGTGTAGTTGGGCTCGCCCCCAGGCTTCGTGCATTGGCCCGTCAGGCGGCCAGCGCCTGCAACGCCTGCACCTGTTGCGCGAGCAGCGGTCCCTTGCGGTGTGTGGGCACCAGCAGCATGACTGTGTCGCCGACTGCTTTCGGCCTGCCCCAGGGCGCATGCAGCTTGCCTTGCGCGAGCATTGGCGCAACCAGCCGCTCGCGACCCATCAGCACGCCTTCGCCATCGAGCGCGGCCTGCAGTGCGAGGCTGTAGAGCGAGAAGTCGGGGCCGGCCGCGAGCGCGTCGGCTTCGATCGCCGTGGTGCCGGGCCGCGCGGCTTGCAGCCAGCGCGGCCAGTCGTCGCGCCAGACGGTGTCGTGCAGGCCGCCGCAGCGCGCCAGCAGTTCCGTCAGGTCATCGAGGGAGCGCGGCCTGCCGCTGGGTGATGGCTGCTGCAGGCGCGGGCTGCACACCGGCAGCAGCCGGTCGCGTACCAGCGGGATCGCCTGCGCGCCGACGGCTGTTTCGATGTGCTCGCCGGCCCGTGCATAGAACAGCCCGAGATCGAAGGGCTCGCGGCGGAAATTCGGCGGCTGCTCCAACGCCGTGACCGACACCTGCACGCCGGGCAGCGCGGCCTTCAGCCGGGAGAGCCGCGGCGACAGCCAAAGCTGCGCCACGGCCGGCAGCGCAGCCACCTGCAGCGTGCTGCGGCGCGCGGCGGTCTGGGTCTCGTGGCGCAGTGCCTGCACCGCAAGGCCGAGCTGATCGACGGCCGCGCTGAGGGCAGGCAAGGCGCGCCGCCCGTGCGGGCTGAGGCGAATGCCCTGGCTGTGCCGCTCGAACAGTGCGCCGCCGGCCCAGGTTTCCAGCGCCTTGATCTGCTGCGCGACGGCGGCCGGCGTGACGAACAGTTCTTCGGCCGCGCGCGCGAAGCTGCCGTGGCGCGCGGCCGCCTCGAAAGCGCGCACGGCCGTGTGCGGCGGCAGGCGAGGGCGGGGCGGTGCGAGCGGCATGCGAGGATCTTCCAGGCCAAGTTTTTCCAGGGCTCAGGCCTAGATTATCCGGTTTGCCCGGCCGCGCACTGCAGGCGACGATGCGCCCATCCACCACTTCCAGCGAGATCCACCGCATGCCCGCCGCCCTGCAACGCCGCCCCTGGGTTCCCGCCGCCAGCGAAGACCACGTGCTTTCCATTGCCGCCGACGCCGCCGCGCGCGATGCGGCGGGCGTCGCCACCGAGATCGAGCGGCTGGTGGCCGACAACCACCGCATCCACGACATCGACGGGCTGAATCTCAACCCCGCTACCAACGTGATGAACCCAGCCGCCGAGGCGCTGCTGTCGCGCGGGCTCGGCTCGCGCCCCTCGCTCGGCTATCCGGGCGACAAGTACGAGATGGGATTGGAGGCCATCGAGCGGATCGAGGTCGTCGCCGCCGAACTCGCGGCTGAGGTCTTCGGCGCGAAGTTCGCCGAAGTGCGCGTGAGTTCCGGCGCGCTGTCGAATCTCTACGTGTTCATGGCGACTTGCCAGCCTGGCGACACGATCATCGTGCCGCCGCCCAGCATCGGCGGCCATGTCACGCACCATGCGGCGGGCGCGGCCGGGCTCTATGGCCTGAAGCCGGTTTCCGCGCCGGTCGATGCCGATGGCTATACGGTCGATACCATCGCGCTGGCCAGGCTGGCGCGCGAAGTGAAGCCGAAGCTCATCACCATCGGCGGCAGCCTGAACCTGTTTCCGCATCCGGTGCCCGAGATCCGCGAGATCGCCGATGGCGTGGGCGCGAAGCTGCTGTTCGACGCGGCACACCTCTCGGGCATGGTGGCCGGCAAGGCGTGGCCGCAGCCGCTCGAACAGGGTGCGCATGCGATCACCATGAGCACCTACAAGAGCCTGGGCGGCCCGGCGGGTGGCCTGATCGTGTCGAATGACGCGGCGCTGATGGAGCGCATCGACGCCATCGCATACCCCGGCCTCACGGCCAATTCGGATGCGGGCCGCACGGCCGCGCTGGCCCGCGGGCTGCTCGACTGGAAGGCGCATGGCGTAGCCTATGCAGCTGCCATGCGCGAGACCGCGCAGGCACTGGCGCGCGCGCTCGATGCGCAAGGCCTGCCCGTGTTCGCGAAGGCGCGCGGCTTCACGCAGTCGCACCAGCTTGCGGTTGAAGCAGCGCGCTGGGGCGGCGGGCAGCATGCGGCGAAGAAGCTCGCGCGAGGCGGCCTGCTGGCCTGCGGCATCGGCCTGCCGATCGCGCCCGTGGAGGGCGACATCAATGGCCTGCGGCTCGGCGTGCCCGAGATCGTGCGCCTGGGCTTCACGCCCGACGACATGCCGCAGCTTGCCGACTGGATCGCGCGTGCACTCGAAGGCGATGCGGCGTGCGTGGCCGCCGAAGTGCGCGAGCGCCGCACGCGGCTCGGCGAGTTGCGCTACATCGTGCGCTGACTCAGCGCGAACGCCCTTGCCGGTAGGTGCCGGCGTGGGTCTTCGACAGCTGGGCCGCTTCCGCGAGCCGCGCCATCGAGCGCCCCACCTGTGCATGCGTGATGGCGATGCCCAGCGCGTCCGCCGCATCGGCGCCCGGCAGGCCTGGCAGGTCGAGCAGCCGCCGCACCATCTCCTGCACCTGCGCCTTGGCGGCCTGGCCGTGGCCCGCCACGGCCTTCTTCATCTGCAGCGCGGTGTACTCGGCCACCGAGAGGTTGTTGCTGACCAGCGCGGTCACGCAGGCACCGCGCGCCTGCCCCAGCAGCAGCGTCGACTGCGGGTTGACATTGACGAAAATGATCTCGACCGCCGACGCATCGGGCTGGTAGCGCGACGTGATCTCCGCGATGCCGTCGAACAGCACCTTCAGGCGCGCCGGCAGGTTGCCGGTGCCCAGATGCCGGGTGCTGATGGTGCCGCTGGCCACGTAGCGCAGCGCATGGCCGTCCGCGTCGACCACGCCGAAACCGGTGGTCTGCAAGCCGGGGTCGATGCCAAGAATGCGCATGAGAGAAACGAAAGGCCTACGCCCGAGCAAAGAGGAGAGAGAAGGACCGAGCCAGCGCTGGAAAGCCGCGCGATCGCGGGCAGAATCCGTGCCGATTCGTACAGTCTGCCCCGCTTCCCGCAGGGCGCGCCACACAAGGAAGCGAATGTGAATGTAGTCGAGTCCTCCGCGCAGCGGCAACTGGACGAGGCGCAAGCCTTGCTCGAACGCCTGCAGCACCCCGCTGAACGCGCAGCCGCGAGCTTCCGGCGCGTCGAACTGCTCAACGACCTGGGCCGCCGCGACGAGGCGCTGGCCGGCTGCACCTGGCTGCTCGACGAATTCGCGGCCATGCCCGAGGCCGGCGTGGTCGTGCCCTGCTGCCAGGCGCTGCGCCTGCTGGCGCACATGCTGCGCCAGATGCACCGCCCCGCCGATGCGCTCGCCACCCTCGACCGCCTGATCGCCGCGCACGGCCAGCGCGGCGAGCCCGGGATCCGCGAGCACATCGCCCATGCGCTGTACCAGCGCACCTGGTGGATCGACGAGCCCGCGGCGCGCTGCGAGGCCTGCGACGCCATGAGCGAACTGCTCGACAGCCAGCCCGATGCCGCGCTCGACGCCTGGCGCGTGGAGGCCCGGCTGCTCAAGGCCGAGATCGAACATCACCGCGGCCTGCCGCAGGACGCACTGGCCACGCTCGATGCGGTAATCGAGCGCTTCGACGGCAGCACCGAGCCGGGCGTGGTGCTGCGCGTGGCGCGCGCGCGCCTGGCCTCGGTGCTGAACCTGCGCGAGCTGGCGCAGCATGCGCAGGCCCAGGTGATGTGCCTGGCGGTGGCCGACCAGATCGAGGCCGGCCTTGAGGACGCGGCGCCCGAGCTGCGCATCGAGGGCGTGCGGGCGCTGACCCTGTTCTTCGACGGGTTCGGCATCGACGAGCATGCGAACCGCGCCGAGCTGGTCGGCTGGCTGCTCGAGCGCTACGGCCGCGATGCCTCGGCGCAGGTACGCCGCATGGCCGTGCGCCGTGCCTACGACTGGTCGGTGGGCCTGCGCGAGCAGGATGACGGGGAGGCCGCGCTGGCCGCCTGCGAGCGGTTGCTCGCCACCTTCGGCGCGGACTCCGATGCCGGGGTGCAGCGCACCGTGGCGGGCGCGCTGCTCAACAAGGGCTTCGTGCTGCTCGAACGGCTCGGCCGGGCCGAAGAGGCGCTCGCCGTGTACGAGCAGCTCGCGAAGCAATTGCGGGGCGCTCTCACGCCCGAGCTGCAGGACACCCTGGACAAGGCCACCGCCGGCCGCCAGGCCTGCCTGAAGCGGCTGCGCAAGGCCGATGCCGCCGGCAACCTGCCGGAACTGCCGTCCGAGCTGCGCGACGAAGTGCGCGACAAGGTCAGGCAGGGCCGCAAGCATGGCGATGCCGGCGAATCGAACGAGGCCATCGCGCTGTTCGACGAGGTGCTGGCCGCGCATGGCGCGTCGCCGCACCCCGAGCTGCGCCGGCAGTGCGCGCGGGCGCTGGTCCACAAGGCCTTTTGCCTGGTCGCGCTGGAGCGCTTCGCCGAAGTGGTCGTTGCCGCCGATGCGATGGACGCGCGCTACGGCGCCGACCCGTCCACGGAGATGCAGGAGACCGTCGCGCTGTGCCTGCAATACAAGAGCACCGCGCTCGACCGCCTCGGCCTGCACGACGACGGGATGCGGGTGCACGACCAGATCGTCGCGCGCTGGGGCAACTCCGAGTTGCCGGACCTGCGCGGGCGCGTGGTCGGTGCGCTGTTCCGCAAGGGCGCCACGCTGCGCCAGACCGGCCAGCTCAAGGCGGCCGTGGACTGCTACGACGAGGCCATTGCTCGCACCACCGGTGCGAGGGAAGGCACGCTGCAGCTGTGGGCCGCCAAGTCGATGATCAACAAGGCCAAGGCGCTCGACAAGCTCGGCGACCCCGTGGGGCAGGCCAAGGCCTACCGCGCGCTGATCGCGCGCTTCGGCGATTCGGGCGATGCCGCGCTGCGCGAGCGCGTCGCCAATGCCTGCGAATGGCTGGCCGAGGCCGAGGGCCGGCAGGGTCGCGTCGAGGCGCAGCGCGCGGCGCTCGAAGCCGCGCTGGGGCGCTTCGGCACGGCGTTGTCGGCCGAGCAGCGCGCGCGCCTCATGCGCGAGCTGCAGGCGCTGAAGGCCAGGGCGTTCGGCCGAAAGGCCAAGGAGGCCTTCGACCGCGTGGTGCGACGCAAGGCCTGAGCGAGGTCACCCGACACTCGAATCTGAACTGTCTCCGGAGTTCTTTCAGGAATACCGCGGAACCGGCTTTGCCGGGCCGCAGGTATTGCCCCCTGCAAGGGGGTTGGCGAAGCGACACGAAGTGCGCGCAGCCTGGGGGTGTGCCACGTTCAGGCGTTGAAGTACCAGCGGATCGAGTGGAAGAAGATCGGGGCGGCGAAGCACAGCGCATCGACCCGGTCGAGAAGGCCGTTGGCTCCCGTCACGCCCACGCCCTTCTGGCCCCAGTTCGGAATCCCCCGGTCGCGCTTGAGTGCCTTCATCACGAGGTGCCCCATCGATCCCGCGATGCAGGCAATGACCGATACCGCCAGCGCTTGCCCGAACCTGAACGGCGTGATGAACGAGAACAGCGCGCCCACCAGGCTGGCCACGACGATGCCGATACCCCAGCTGGTCCAGTTGAAGCTGCGGCTCACGTTGGGCGCGAAGGGCGTGCGCTGCATGCGGCGCGAGATCAGGTGCTGCACCAGCACCGAGGTCTGCACCACGAACACCAGGAAGAACACGAGGAACGCGCTCTTGCCTTCGTAGCCCGGAAAGCTCAGCAGCAGCAGCGCAGGCACGTGGCTCATGCCGTAGACGCAGACCATGATGCCCCACTGCAGCTTGGCGTTGCGCTCGAGGAACTGGCTCGGGTCGTCGGCCAGCGCGCTCGCCACCGGGATCGCGAGGAACACGTAGACCGGGATGAACACGGTGAACAGGTCGAAGCGCGCGGTGGCCACCAGCCAGAACTGGATCGGCAGCACCACGAAGAAGGCCAGGATCAGGCTGCGGTGGTCGCCGCGCCGCGTGGGCGAGAGCGTGATGAACTCGCGCAGCGCGAAAAAGGAAATCAGCGCGAACAGCACGGTGGCCACGGTTTCGCCCAGCGCCCAGCCGATCCAGAAGATGATCACCATGAACCAGGTGGTGCCCAGCAGCGCGCGGAAGTGCGCCAACTCGGCCTGCCAGGCGGCGTCGTGCACGGGGTTTCGGCGCTCCCGGAAGGTGAGGAAGAACGCGGTGGCGCTCACGATTGCGAGCAGGCCGAAGACGATGAGGAAGAGTGCAGCGACCTGCTGGGTCGGGGTGAGGCTGCGCAGGAACTGGTTCATCTGTCGGTCATTTCAGACATCGCGCAAGGCAATCACCGCGGCACGCGCACGATCAAGGAAGGGCCGGCGCTCTTCGCCTTCTTCGACACGGATCGGCGCGCCGAAAGTGACCGAGCAGAGGATGGGCACTGGCACGATCTCGCCCTTGGGCATCACGCGCTGCACGTTGTCGATCCAGGCGGGCACCAGCACCACCTCTGGGAACATCGTGGCTAGCGTGTAGAGGCCCGACTTGAACTTCTGCGGCTCGCCCGTGTGGCCGCGCGTGCCCTCGGGAAAGATGATGATCGAGTCGCCGCTTCGCAGGGCTTCGACGAGGGGCGCAAGCGGATCGGGCGCAGGAGCTGCCGCGACGGGCGGGGCTTCGGGTTCTGCCGACGGAGGCGGCGGGGCAGGGGGCTCCGGCAGGTCGAGCCGGCCTTGCGCTTCGGGCACCGTCTCGGCGGGCGGTTCCGGTGTCGTCAATGGCAGCAGGGGCTCCATCGACGGCTCGATGCGCTCGGCCGGTGAGGGAGCGACGGCTCGCGCAGCGGGCGCTGGCGGCGGGGCCTCGACCGCCACAGGGGCAGGGGATGCCGTCGCAGCAGGCGCCGCCTGGCGCTCCACGTACACCGCGTTGAACACCTCCGTCGTGATCCAGCGCTTGACCGGCGTGTTGGCCCAGTAGTCGCGCGCCGCGATCGGCCGCGTGATGCTGCGCAGCTCCTCGGGCAGCGCCGCCCAGATCATCACCAGGTCGGCATGGCTCTGGTGGTTGGCGAAGTAGATGCGCTGCTCGGCCTTCGGCGGACAGCCATACCAGCGCGCCTGGGCGCCTGTGAGCAACCGGACGATTCCCAACAACAACCAACCCGTGAGCTTTGCCAGCATATGGGCGCGATGATACGGGCCATGCGATGGCGTCTCGATCCTCTTTCACTCGTGTGGGCGGCGGCCCTGTTCTTCGTTCTCGTGCTGCTGGCCACCGTCGGCGCGCGCTGGGGCTGGCTGCGCAGCTTCTTCGGCGACGTGCTGGCCGTGGTGTGGGTGTACTTCGTCTTCAGGACCGCGATCGCCGCACGCGTATGGCCGCTGGCATTGGCCGCGCTGGGCGTGGGGCTCGCGGTCGAGCTCGGGCAATACCTCGCGGCGGCGTGGCACCTGCACATCCCGAATCGCGCCTTGCGCATCGTGCTCGGCAGCACGGCCGACTGGTGGGACGTGCTGGCCTATGTGATCGGCTTCGGTGCGGTGCTGGCCATCGAAGGCCTGCGCGGCACGCTCAGGGCAGTTCGGCCGCAGGCATCCGTGCCATGACCGTCGACGCCCGCCCGCTCAGGTAGGGCGAACCGAGCCGGCGCTCGAAGAACCTGGGGCTCGGCAGCATCACCGCGAGGCGCGCGGCCTCGCTGGTGCTCAGGCGCGAGGCAGGCTTGCGGAAGTAGTGCTGCGACGCCGCCTCGGCACCGAACACGCCTTCGCCCCACTCGACATTGTTGAGATAGATCTCGAGGATGCGCCGCTTGTCCAGCAGCACTTCGAGCAGCGTGGCGAGCACCAGCTCCTGGCCCTTGCGCAGCAAGGTGCGTTCGCTGGACAGCAGCAGGTTCTTCGCGAGCTGCTGCGTGATGGTCGATCCGCCGCGCAGCTGCACGGGCCGCACCGGCTTGCCGCGTGCCAAGGCGCGCGCCGCGCGTTTGGCGGCCAGCTCCTCGGCCTTGGCGTTGCGCTGGCGCGCGCGCTCGATGGCTTCCCACTCCACCCCGTTGTGGTCGACGAAGCCGGCGTCCTCGCTCGCGATGACGGCGCGCTTGAGCGTGTCGTTGATCTGCGAATAGGGCACCCACTGCTGCCGCCAGCCGCCGCCGCTGCCCTGGTGGATGGCAATCTGGAAGGCTTCGGAGCGCTGGAACGCGGTGCTCTGCGGATCGACCACGGCCATTGCCGCGATGCGCGCCACGAAGAACAGCTCGAGTGCCGCGCCCGCCACCACGAGGCAGGCGATCAGGCGCAGCACGGCTTTCATTTTTTCGCAGCGGCGAGCGATGCGCGCACTTCGGCCAGCACCTGTGCGGAAGGCGGGCGCACGCCGCGCCAGATCTCGAACGACTCGGCCGCCTGCTCGACGAGCATGCCCAGCCCGTCGCGCGCCACCGCGCCATGCGCCTCGGCCCAGTCCATGAAGCCCGCGGCCGCGGGGCCGTACATCATGTCGACCGCGAGCCCGCCGGCGCGCAGCACGCTGGCCGTCACCGGCACCGCATCGCCCGCGAGGCTGGAGGCGGTGGCGTTGACCACCACGTCGAAGGCGCCCGGCACTTCGTCGAGCGCCCAGGCCTCGAGCGAGGCGCCATGGCGCAGCGCGAGGGCCGCATGGCGGCGCACCAGCTCGACGGCCTTGCCGAGGGTGCGGTTCGCGACCACGACGCGCGAGACGCCCGCATCGAGCAGCGGGCCGAGCACGCCGGCTGCCGCACCGCCCGCACCGATCAGCAGCAGCGCCTTGCCTTTCAGCGGCACGCCCGCGTTGCGCACGATGTCGTTGACCAGGCCGATGCCGTCGGTGTTGTCCGCATGGATGCTGCCGTCGGCGTCGAAGCGTAGCGTGTTGGCCGCCTGCGCGAGCAGGGCGCGTTCGCTGGTGTGCTGCGCCAGCGCAGCGGCTTCGAACTTGAAGGGGACCGTGATGTTGCAGCCGCGCGCGGTGTCGCCGCGTTCGGCGGCTTCGCTGCGAAAGGCCGCGATGCCTTCGGCGAAGGCGCCGAGCGGAATCAGCCGCCGGCCATAGTCCAGCTGCTGGCCGCAGAGTTCGGCAAAACGCGCGTGGATGCCGGGCGAGCGGCTGTGCTCGACCGGGTTGCCCATGACGCAGTACAGGTCCATGGCGTCTGCCTCCTTGGGTTTTCTTGTCGTCTACTGCGAGGAGAGTTCGACCGACCCGTCGTGTGCAAACCGGAAGTGCGGCCGGATCACGATCTGGTCCGCATGCTCCTTGCGCATCGCATCGGTGAACTTGCCGAAGTTGCCGACGCTGGCAACGATGGCCTGGGCGCGCCGGTCCAGCACGGGAGTGCCCGAGCTTTCATCGACCACCGTCGAGAGCAGTCGGCCGTCGAAGTTGACCGTGATAGTCATCGTGAGCTCGCCATAGAGCTTCTTGCCGGCGAGCGTCGGGAAGTTGGCTGTGCCCTGCGCTTCCACCCGGCGGCGCAGCGAGTCCACGTAGCTCGCGAAGGCCGCTTCCCGCGTGAAGGGGCTCAGGAAGCGCTTCTTCGGGCGTGCGTTTTCCTCGTTCACGCGGCGCTCGATCTCGGCCAGCAGGTTGATCATCTGCCGGCGCTTTTCTTCCTGCGCCGTGGCCTCGGTCGGGTCGCCGGGGTTGCGCGGGTCGGGCGCAGGCATTGCGGCGAGCTCTCGCTTGAGCTGGGTGAGCATCTGCAACTGCTCGGTCTGCATCGCATCGACCTTGCGCTGCGCGTCCTCGAACGAATCGCCGACGGTGGTGAAGCTCGACGGCGGCAGCGGGCTGGTCGCGCGGCCCTTGTCGAGGTCGCCGCCGCCCGCAAGCGAGGTCTGCGCCCGCAGCCGGGCGCTGGGGTCGGGCTTGTCGTTGGTCTTTGTGTTGACCAGGATCACTTCGAGCGGCGTGTCGCTGAAGACCTTGTTGAACGATTCGGGATCGACGAAGCGCACCGCGAGCAGCACGGCATGCGCAATGACCGACACGCCCAGTGCAATCTGCAGCGTGCTGAGGTCCTTGAAGTTCATTCTCGAAATTCCTCCAGGGGGCGCATTTCTCCGGACGATCTGCCGAAGTTCATGCTGGCGTGTTTTCGGGTGCGGCTTCGCTGTCGCTCAGGTCGACGGCAATGGCGATCGGGCCTGCGACCACCTCTTCTTCCTCTCCGCTCTCTTCGTCGACGGCCGCATCGGCCTTCGGCGCGTCGAGGCGTTCGAGCACGGTGCCGGTCACGTCGAGCGCGATCTCGTCGATCTCGCCGAGCTTCACGCGCAGCCGTGCGCCGCGTTCCTGCTGGCCGGCCACCGGGAACACCAGCGGCAGCGTGTCGGCACGCACCAGCGCGCCGTTCGGCAGGTCCTTGATGACGGTGGCTTCGAGTTCGGTGATGCCCTGCTGCTGCAGGTACTTCAGCGTCCAGAAGCGTTCCATGCCGCCCTGGTAGGCGTTGTACGTGGCATAGGCCGCGTCGAAGCCGGAGAGGATCGAGAACAGGTCGGCGTCCTTCGGCTTGAAAGGCGCGGCCAGTGCAGCGGTCTTGCCGTGGCGCGCCGCCGCGATGATCTGCCACTGGTTCACGAGGTCGGTATAGCGGCGCAGCGGCGAGGTGCTCCACGCGTAGCTCTTCACGCCCAGGCCCGCATGCGGCAGCGCGCGCGTGCCCATGCGCACCTTGATGCCGGGCGCGAGGCTCGCCTGGCTGCGGTAGAGGCCGGGCACGCCCAGTTCGCCGAGCCAGCCGCCCCAGCTGCTGTTGGCCAGGATCATCGCCTCGGACACGATCAGGTCGAGCGGCGCGCCGCGCTGGCGCGTGCTGATCTGCACCTGCTCGCTGCCGGTGGGCTCGCCGTCGTTGCCGACGAGGCGGAAGTTGTAGTCGGGCCGGTTGAAGTTCTCGGGCTTGCCGCGCACCACCTCGCGCTGCGCCTTCAACTGCTTGGCGAGGCGGAACAGGAAGGAGAGCGGGGCGCGCAGGTTCGCGGCGGCTTCGGGCGTGTCGTCGCTCTGGAACGCGCCGTCCTCCAGCCAAGGCTGCGTGACGACGCTGTCGAGCTGGTCGTGGCGCAGGTTGGCCACGATCGGCACGCGCTCCAGTTTCGTTTCGGTGGCTTGCAGTTCCAGCGTGGCTTCGTCGAAGCGCGCATAGAGCGACACGGCAGGCCGGTCACCGCCTTCGAGCAGGGTGTAGGTGTTGACCACGTCGTCGGGCAGCATCGTGATCTTGTAGCCCGGCATGTAGACCGTCGACATGCGCGCACGCGCCACGTTGTCGATGGCGCTGCCCGGCGTCAGCGCCAGAGCCGGCGCCGCGATGTGGATGCCGACCGTGACGGTGCCCGTGCCCAAGCCTTGCACCGAGAGCGCGTCGTCGATCTCGGTGGTCTGCGAATCGTCGATCGAGAAGGCCTGCAAGCCGGACGCCACCGGCAGGTCGTCCACGATGGCCGGTGCCGCGAGCGCGGGAAAACCGGTGCCCTTGGGAAAGTTCTCGAACAGGAAGCGGCGCCAGTGGAACTGGTAGGGCGAGTCGATGGCGCCGGCGCGCTCCAGCAGATCGAGCGGCGGGCGCTGCGTGGCGCGCGAGGCGTCGACCACGGCCTTGTATTCGGGGGCGTTCTTGTCGGGGCGGAACAGGATCTTGTAGAGCTGCTCGCGCACCGGTGCGGGGCACACGCCTTCGGCCAACTGCGCGGCCCATTCGGCGATCTGCGCCTGGATGGCTTTTTTCTTCTCGATGGCGGCCAACGCCTGCTGCACGATCTCGGCCGGCGCCTTCTTGAAGCGCCCCTTGCCCGCGCGGCGGAAATAGTGCGGCGCCTCGAACAGCGCGAACAGGGCGGCGGCCTGCTGCGCCAGCGAGGGCTTGTCGCTGAAATAATCGGCTGCGAGATCGGCAAAGCCGAATTCCCCCTCGGCCGCGAATTCCCAGGCGAGGTCGAGGTCCATGGCGGCGGCGAGCGTGCGCGCCTCGGCGATCAGGTCGGCGGGCGACGGTTTCTCGAAACGCAGCACGATGTTGGCGCCCTTGACCTTTACGCGCTTGCCGGTGTCGAGTTCGACCTGTGCCGACGCCTCGGCCTCCGACAGCACGCGGCCGCCGAGGTACTTGCCGGCTTCTTCAAACAATACAAACATCCCTCGATTGTCCCACGCTGAAAACCGGCGCGATCCAATTCCAGGATGCGGTGGAACCGGCCTTGCCGGGCCGCAGGCATCGCCCCCTGCAAGGGGATTGGCGCAGCGACATGAAGTGCGCGAAGCCCGGGGGTGTACCTAGATCGGGTTGATGAACGCCATGACGTCGTCGAGATGCGCTTTCTCGAAGTCGGAGAGGGCGTGGTCGCTGCCTTCGAGCAGCTTGATGTTGCTGTCGGGATAGCGCGCGGACATCTCATGCCAGTCGAGCGCTTCGTCGCCCTTGGCGATGATGGCGAAGACGCGCTCGGGCCGCGTGAGCGGGCCGACTTCCATCGCACGCAGTTCGTGGATGTATTCGGGGCGGAAGTAGAAATGCTCGGCCGGGTCGTGCCAGAGGGTCTGGTCGCCGATATAGCGCGTGAGGTCGCGTGCGGGATGCACGGCCGGATTGAGCAGCACCGCGCGGCAGCGCGTCATGCCGGCCACGTAGGTCGCGTAGTACCCGCCGAGCGACGAGCCCACCACCGCCATCGACTTGCGCGGCCAATGCGCGATGCCCTTCATCACCATGTCGATGGCATCGTGCGGCGACGGCGGCAATTGCGGGCACCACCACTGCAGGTTCGGGTGGCGCTGCGCCACGCGTTCCGCGACGATCCGGGCCTTGGTCGAACGAGGCGAAGAACGGAAGCCGTGCAGATAGAGCAGGTGAGTGGTGTGCGCATCCATGCGAGGAAAGGACGGGAGGTGCGGCTGTTGCACCTCGCTTGGCGGGACCGGGTAATTCTGCATGAGGTCTGTTCTCGCGAGGCCGCTTCCAACATACGAAAAGCCCGCTGTGCGGGGGTTCTTCGGGAACGCTATAGCTTACTGAGGCCTGGGGCGCGTGGGCACCCTGTGTACGCGGAATCCAAAAGTACTCATGTGATGGCCAAGGGGTGCAGGTGGCCTGCGTTCGGGCTACGTCACATGCGAGAGAGGGGCTCGCCTCGGAAAAGCGCGGTTTCGTGGAGCCTTGCGATGTGCATCCCATGAACCGGGTAGGCGCGTACGGATTCGGTGGGGGCGCCGAGGCTTATGCTCTGCCCATGAACACTGAGGCTCAGGAGGACGCGACGCTGCACCGCTGGGGTGTGCTCGTTGTCGAAGACGACAGCCGCGCGCGCGCCTTTTTCGAGGCCAGCGTGCAGCGCAGCCCACGCCTTTTCTGGCTCGGCAGCGCCGGAACGGTGCAGGAAGCGCTGGGATGGCTGGCCCGCACCGCCACCATTCCCGACGTGCTGCTGGTCGACCTCGGCATGCCCGACGGCACGGGCCTCGATGTGATCCGGGACGCGGTCGCGCGCTTTCCTGGCTGCGAGCCGCTGGTGGTGTCGGTCTTCGGCGACGAGGAGAACGTGCTCGCCAGCATCGAAGCAGGGGCCGTGGGCTACATCCACAAGGACGCCGCACCGGAGGACATCGCGCAGACCATCGTGGAGATGAAGGCTGGCGCCTCCCCGATCTCGCCCATGATCGCGCGGCGCGTGCTCGCGAAGTACCGCAGCCTGCAATCGGCGGCCCCTCCCGGCGCGGCGCCGGGGGCAGCGCCCGAAGCCGCCGCGGAAGAGTCCGACCGCGGCCTGCTGTCGGCGCGCGAGCACGAGGTGCTGACGCTCATCGCTCGCGGCTTCTCGTACGCGGAAATCGCGCGGCTCAAAGGACTGAGCGTGCACACGGTGCAGACCCACATCAAGAATCTCTACGGAAAGCTCGCCGTGCATTCCAAGAGCGAGGCGGTTTTCGAAGCGACGCGTCTCGGCCTGTTGTCTCATCCGGGCTGAACGCAGATGCGACCAAGTCGGGTGCTGCTGCTGGTGCTTTGGCTGGCGATGCTCTTCGCGGGTATCCCCGGCGTCTGCGGCGCGGCCGCGTACGAGGCACCGATCGAACTGCGCCAGGGCACCGTCACGACCTCTGTCGACGGCACCACGCGCACGGGGCCTGTCGAGCTGCCCTACCACTGGGACCGCCGGCACCAGGGGCGTCCCGGCCTGGCGAGCTTCGATCTGCCGTTCAGGCTCGAGGCCGTGCCCGAGACACCGTGGGGCATCTTCATCCCGCGCGTCGGCAACGTTTTCGAGGTGCAGCTCAACGACGCGCTGCTGCAGGTCTACGGCGACCTGAGCCGCGGCAATGATGCCGACTACGCCAAGGCGCCCATCTACGTGCCGGTGCCCGGGCGCCTGCTGCGAACGGGCGACAACCTCCTGCAGATCCGGCTGCGCGCCGACACCGCGCGGCGCGCGGGGCTTTCGCGGGTGGTCATCGGGCCGGCCACGCCGGTGCGCAACGAACTCTTCGAGAGTGCCTACGCATGGCGCTTCACCGGCTCGGTGCTGCTGATGGCCTTCAGCCTGATCGTGGGCGGCATCGCGTTGGCGCTGTGGCTGACGCAGGTCGACGCCGATGCCAGGGGCGCGCAGCGGCGCGACGGCATTTACTTCTGGGCCGCGCTGGCCGAGTTCTGCTGGGCGCTGCGGGTGGCCGACGGCGTGATCGCGGAGCCGCCGCTGTCCTGGGGGCCATGGGGCGTGCTGATGGCCGCCTGCTATGCGGGCTGGGCAGCCTCTTCCATGATGTTCGTCTATCACCTTGCGGGATGGGCGCGCGAGCGCCGCGGCCGGTGGGTGCGCTGGCCGATCGCGGGCGTCGTGGCGGGGACGGTGCTGTCCATTGCGCTGTCGCTGCAGCGCGACGAGCCGATGTGGCTCACCGGCTGGCTCGCCGTCGAGATCGTTTTCGTCCTGGCCTTCGCCGGCGCCTTCGCGGTTGCCACCCTGCGCAAGCCGAACGCCGAGAAGCTGCTGGTGGCCGGCGCTGCCCTGGTGACGGTGGCCTTCGGCACGCGCGACTGGCTGGTGATCCGCCTCGGCGACGCCTATGGCGAGACCACCTGGGTGCGCTATTCGTCGGTGTTCTTCGGCGTGGCGCTGCTGCTGATCGTGCTGCGGCGCTTTCGCGCGGCGAGCGTGCAGGCGCGCGGCTCGGTCGCGGCGCTCGCCGAGCGGGTGGCCCAGCGCGAGCGCGAGCTCGCGGCCACCTACGCAGAGCTCGAAGCGGCGGCGCGCGACCAGGCGCGCACCCACGAGCGCGAACGCATCCTGCGCGAGATGCACGACGGCGTGGGCTCGCACATCAGCTCGGCGATCCGGCAGCTGCAGTCAGGCCAGAGCAGCTCGGGCGATCTGCTGCGCACGCTGCGCGATTCGCTGGACCAGCTGAAGCTGTCGATCGATTCGATCCACCTGCCGCCGGGCGACGTGGGCGCGCTGCTGGCGGCGGCGCGCTACCGGCTGGAACCCCGGCTGGCGGCGGCGGGCATCGAGTTCGAATGGGCGGTGGACGAGGTGGAGCCGGTAGAAGGGCTCGACGCGCTGGGCATGCGGCAGTTGCAGTTCCTGCTGTTCGAGGCGATCTCCAACGTGCTGCAGCATGCGCAGGCCACCGTGCTGCGGTTCGAAGCCGGCATGCAGGGCAAGACGGTGCAGCTGCGGGTGATCGACAACGGCAAGGGCTTCGACGCGGTGAAGCACCTGCCGCGGTCGCTGGCGGAGCGCTCGGGGGCCATCGGGGCCCGGCTGGCGGTGGAAAGCCGACCCGGGCGCACGGTCGTTCAGCTCGAATTCGATTGAGGGGGCTGGCGGGGCAGGGATAATCCGCCCCCATGTCTGCCGTGTTCAACCAGCCCTCCCTGGCGCGTCGCATCGCGCCCATCTTCCAGGGCTTCGACGGCTTTCTGGCCTTCGCCGTGCTGCTGCTCGCGTTCGCCGGGCTGCTGACCATGTATTCCTCCGGCTACGACCACGGCTCGCGCTTCGTCGACCATGGCCGCAACATGCTGCTGGCCGGCTTCATCATGTTCGCGGTGGCGCAGGTGCCGCCGCAGCGGCTGATGCTGGCGGCCGTGCCGCTCTACACGATGGGCGTGGCCCTGCTGGTGGCGGTGGCGCTGTTCGGCATCACCAAGAAGGGCGCCACGCGCTGGATCAACGTGGGCGTCGTGATCCAGCCCAGCGAAATCCTGAAGATCGCGATGCCGCTGATGCTGGCCTGGTGGTTCCAGCGGCGCGAGGGCCAGTTGCGGCCACTCGATTTCGTGGTGGCGACGGTGCTGCTGGCGGTGCCGGTCGGCCTCATCATGAAGCAGCCCGACCTCGGCACCTCGCTGCTGGTGCTGGCGGCCGGGCTGGCGGTGATCTTCTTTGCCGGGCTGCCATGGAAGCTGATCGTGCCGCCGGTGCTGATCGGCGCGGTGGCCGTCACGCTGATCGTGGGTTTCGAGTCGAGGCTGTGCGCTGACGGGGTCGACTGGCGCGTGCTGCACGACTACCAGAAGCAGCGCGTGTGCACGCTGCTCGACCCCAGCAAGGACCCGCTGGGCAAGGGTTTCCACATCATCCAGGGGATGATCGCCATCGGTTCGGGCGGGGTGGGCGGCAAGGGCTTCATGCAGGGCACCCAGACGCACCTCGAGTTCATTCCCGAGCGCACCACCGACTTCATCTTTGCCGCGTATTCCGAGGAGTTCGGGCTGATGGGCAACCTGGCGCTGATCTCGGCCTTCATCCTGCTGGTCTTTCGCGGGCTGGTCATCGCCACCAACGCGGCCACCCTGTTCTCGCGCCTGCTGGCGGGAGCGGTGACGATGATTTTCTTCACCTATGCCTTCGTGAACATGGGCATGGTCAGCGGCATTTTGCCGGTGGTGGGGGTGCCGCTGCCGTTCATCAGCTACGGCGGCACCGCCATGGTGACGCTCGGGTTGGGGCTGGGCATCCTGATGTCTATCGCCCGGGCCCGAAAACTGGCTCAAAGCTAGCGCGCCCCCAGGCCAGGAACACCGGGGAACCGGCCTTGCCGGGCCTCCGGTGTCCCCGGCAGGGGGAAGGCGAAGCGACGCGAAGTGCGCGCAGCCTGGGGGCGAGCCATAGAATCCTGAAATGATCTCTCGCGAACCCACCATCGAGCGCCTCGCCACGGCGCAACAGCTCCTGCTCACGCCGTTCGGACTCGACGAATCGCACCTGAGCAAGGCCTTGGCCGAGATCACCGCGCACCGGGTGGACGACGCCGACCTGTACTTCCAGTACACCCGCAGCGAAGGCTGGAGCCTCGAAGAGGGCATCGTCAAGACCGGCAGCTTCAGCATCGACCAGGGCGTTGGCGTGCGCGCGGTCAGTGGCGAGAAAACCGCCTTCGCTTACTCCGACGATATTTCCGAAGCCTCGCTGCTCGACGCGGCGCGCACGGTCCGCTCCATTTCCTCCGCTGGCCGCACCGGCCGCGTGAAGACGGCGACCCGCAAGATCGCCTCCAGCCGCTCGCTCTACGACGGCATCGACCCCATCGCCACGCTCGACAGCACCGCCAAGGTGAAGCTGCTCGAAAAGGTCGAAAAACTGGCCCGCTCGCGCGATCCGCGCGTCGCGCAGGTCATGGCCGGCCTCGCAAGCGAATACGACGTGGTGCTCGTGGCCCGCGCCGACGGCACGCTGGCCGCCGACGTGCGCCCGCTGGTGCGCCTGTCGGTCACCGTGATCGCCGAGCAGAACGGCCGTCGCGAAATCGGCTCCGGTGGTGGCGGCGGGCGTTTCGGCCTGGCCTATTTCACCGACGAGCAGATCGCCGAATACGTCGACCACGCCGTGAAGGCCGCGCTGACCAACCTCGACGCGCGCCCGGCCCCGGCCGGCGAAATGACCGTGGTGCTCGGCTCCGGCTGGCCCGGCATCCTGTTGCACGAGGCCATCGGCCACGGGCTCGAGGGCGACTTCAACCGCAAGGGCTCCAGCGCATTCTCGGGCCGCATCGGCCAGCGCGTGGCGGCCAAGGGCGTCACCGTGCTCGACGACGGCACCATTGCCGACCGCCGCGGCTCGCTCAACGTCGACGACGAGGGCAACGCCAGCCAGCGCAACGTGCTGATCGAGGACGGCATCCTCAAGGGCTACATCCAGGATGCGCTCAACGCGCGCCTCATGAAGGTCAAGCCCACCGGCAACGGCCGCCGCGAGAGCTACGCCCACGTGCCGATGCCGCGCATGACGAACACCTACATGCTCGGCGGCGACAAGGACCCGAAGGAAATCGTCGCCAGCATCAAGAAGGGCCTGTACGCCACCAACTTCGGCGGCGGGCAGGTCGACATCACGAGCGGCAAGTTCGTGTTCTCGGCCAGCGAGGCCTACTGGGTCGAGAACGGCAAGATCCAGTACCCCGTGAAGGGCGCGACCATCGTGGGCAACGGCCCCGACGCGCTCACCCGCGTGACCATGATCGGCAACGACATGGCGCTCGACTCCGGCGTCGGCACCTGCGGCAAGGAAGGCCAGAGCGTGCCCGTGGGCGTCGGCCAGCCGACCCTGCGCATCGATGGTTTGACCGTAGGCGGAACGGCCTGAGAGCTTGCTAAGCTGCGCTCCTTCACAAACTAGGAAGGAGCTTTCGATGATGAGGATCAGGATCAATTCGTCCGCGACCCTGTGGGCCGTGACTGCAGCGGTGGCGCTGGCAGGCGCAGGCTGCGCGTCGCGCGGCGGCAGCCAGGGCGCGGCTGCGCCGGCACCCGCGGCCGCTCCCGCCGCACCGGCCCGCGGCGGCGCGAAGGCCGGCATGGATGCCCAGGGCAACGTGGTCGATTCCTCCAAGGTCGAGGCTGGCAGCGGCCGCACCGTCAAGGGCCTGAACGGCTACGAAGGCGAGATCACCGGCAACCCGGCGCGCAACAGCAAGTTCGCGCGCCTGCAGATCGGCATGAGCGCCAGGCAGGTCACGGACCTCGCGGGCCCGCCGACCGACCAGGGGGCCTACGTCACCGGCAAGGCCTTCATTCCGTTCTATTTCGGCAGCGACCGCCACCGCTACGAAATGACCTACAAGGGGCAGGGGCGGCTGGTCTTCGCGGGCGGCGGCATGGGCGACTATTCCAGCGGCAACCTGATCTGGATCATCCACAACCCGAACGAATCGGGCTACCGATAAACAACGCACGTCCCGGCCGCTTGACCGGGATTTTTCTTTCCGTGCTACATTTCGCCTCCATGTCCGCTCTTCGCGCTTATTTCTTTGCCTACTTTTGGTTCCCGGTTTCCGGCGGACGAGAGGCGAGCGCGTAAAGCAAACGAACACCCTCCCAAAACCGCCGGTGGCCTCAAGCCCCCGGCGGTTTTTTTATGCCCTGACGACATTCACTCCAACAAGGAAGCACCCATGAGCACGAACACTGCCCCCGCCAGCGACAGCTGGTATGCGAGCGTCGAAAAAACCAGCAAGACCGACGACGAACGCATCAAGGACATCAACGTGCTGCCCCCTCCCGAACATCTGATCCGCTTCTTCCCGATCCGCGGCACGCCGGTCGAAACGCTGATCGAAGGCACGCGCCGCAGCATCCACAACATCATGGCCGGCAAGGACGACCGGCTGCTGGTGATCATGGGTCCCTGCTCGATCCATGACCCGGCCGCCGCGCTCGAATACGCCCGCCGCCTCAAGGTCGAGCGCGAGAAATACGCCGGCACGCTCGAGATCGTGATGCGCGTGTACTTCGAGAAGCCGCGCACGACGGTCGGCTGGAAGGGCCTCATCAACGACCCGTACCTCGACGAGAGCTTCCGCATCGACGAAGGCCTGCGCATCGCGCGCCAGCTGCTGATCGACATCAACCGCCTGGGCCTGCCGGCGGGCAGCGAGTTCCTCGACGTGATCTCGCCGCAGTACATCGGCGACCTGATTTCCTGGGGCGCCATCGGCGCGCGCACCACCGAAAGCCAGGTGCACCGCGAACTGGCCTCGGGCCTGTCGGCTCCGATCGGCTTCAAGAACGGCACCGACGGCAACATCCGCATCGCCACCGACGCCATCCAGGCGGCGGCGCGCGGCCATCACTTCCTGTCGGTGCACAAGAATGGCCAGGTCGCCATCGTGCAGACCAACGGCAACCGCGACTGCCACGTGATCCTGCGTGGCGGCAAGGCGCCGAACTACGACGCCGCCAGCGTCGAGGCCGCCTGCAAGGACCTGGAAGCCGCCAAGCTGCCGCCCACGCTGATGGTCGACTGCAGCCACGCCAACAGCTCCAAGCAGCACCAGAAGCAGATCGACGTGGCGAAGGACATCGCTGCGCAGATCGCCGGCGGCTCCAACCGCGTGTTCGGCGTGATGGTCGAAAGCCACCTGCAGCCGGGCGCCCAGAAGTTCACGCCGGGCAAGGACCAGCTGTCGGGCCTCGAGTACGGCAAGAGCATCACCGACGCCTGCATCGGCTGGGACGATTCGGTGCAGGTGCTCGACACGCTGTCGCAAGCGGTCAAGCAGCGCCGGGGTTAAAGCATTTCGGCCAGGTCGGGCCAGTGGTGCCGCATCGACGCAGCCTCGCTGCTGTCGGTCGGCACCATCGAGAAGTCGGCGAAATCGAAGCCGGGCCCGACCATGCAGGCGACCAGCGTGTAGTCGCCCGAGCTGTGGCCCTGAATCGGCCGGGCGGCCTGCCATTGGCCGGCGGGCACCACGTGCTGGGGACGCGTGCCGTGCACATCGACTGGGCCCAGCTTCACGTGGGCCGGCGCCGTGCGCATCGCGGCGTCGCAGGTCCACAGTGCCAGCGGCACGCCTTCAAGATGAACCCAGACCTCGTCGGACAGCACCCGATGCCAGCGCGAATGCTGGTTTGCTTCGAGCAGGAAGTAGATGCTGGTCAGCGCGCTGCGGGGCGCGCGGCCGTCGACGGGCTCCACGCTGGCGGGCGATCGGAACACCTCGGCATACCAGCCGCCCTCGGGGTGGGGCTGGAGCTTCAGGGCGTCGATCAGCTCACGCGCGCGCATGGCGCTCATGATGCGTGGGTGGCGCGTAGCGCCGCAAGCAGTTTGTCGTGCACGCCGCCGAAGCCGCCGTTGCTCATGCAGACGATGTGATCGCCCGGCCGGGCGGCGGCCACGACCTGCCTCACGAGCGGCTCGATGGCCCCGGCCACCTGCGCGCGCGCGCCCATCGGCGCAAGCGCCGCCGCCGCGTCCCAGTCGAGCCCCGCCGTGTGGCAGAACGACAGGTCGGCCGACTCCAGGCTCCACGGCAACTGCGCTGCCATGACGCCCAGCTTCATCGTGTTGCTGCGCGGTTCGAAGGCCGCGAGGATGCGCTCACTTTGCTTGCCGGCCGCGTCGAGCTTCTGGCGCAGGCCGTCGAGCGTGGTGCGGATGGCCGTCGGATGATGCGCGAAATCGTCGTAGACCGTGATCGCCCCGCCGTTGTGCTCGACCGTGCCGCGCAGTTCCATGCGCCGGCGCACATTGCGGAAGCTGCCCAGCGCCCGGGCCGCTTCGGCCGGCGCCACACCCACGTGCTCGGCCGCGGCGATGGCGGCCAGCGCATTCATCTGGTTGTGCAGGCCCGAGAGCTCCCATTCGACCCGGCCGACGACTTCGCCTTGCTGCAGCACGTCGAAAGCGTCGTGCGAGCCGCGCGCCTGCCATTCGCCGCCGGCACCGAAGCGCGCGAGTTCGCTCCAGCAGCCCTGGGCCAGCACACGCTGCAGGCTTTCTTCGGCAGCGTTCACCACCACCCGGCCGGTGCCCGGCACCGTGCGCACGAGGTGATGAAACTGGCGTTCGATGGCGGCAAGATCGTCGAAGATGTCGGCATGATCGAACTCGAGGTTGTTCAGCACGGCGGTGCGCGGCCGGTAGTGCACGAACTTGCTGCGCTTGTCGAAGAAGGCCGTGTCGTACTCGTCGGCCTCGATCACGAAGGCAGGGCCGTCGCCCAACCGGGCCGAGACGCCGAAGTCCAGCGGCACGCCGCCCACCAGGAAGCCGGGTGCCTTGCCGCCTTTTTCCAGCACCCAGGCCAGCATCGACGTGGTCGTCGTCTTGCCATGCGTGCCGGCCACGGCCAGCACATGGCGGCCCAGCAGCACGTGTTCGGCCAGCCATTGCGGGCCGCTGGTGTAGGGCTTGCCGGCGTCGAGGATGGCCTCCATCAGCGGGAACTTGGGGCTGCCGTCAGGCAGCCGCGCCCGGGACACCACGTTGCCGACCACGAACATGTCCGGTGCCAGGGAGAGCTGCTCGGCGCCGAAACCCTCGATCAGGTCGATGCCGAGGGCGCGCAGCTGGTCGCTCATCGGCGGGTACACGCCGGCGTCGCAGCCCGTGACCCGGTGGCCTGCCTCGCGCGCCAGGGCGGCCACGCCGCCCATGAACGTGCCGCAGATACCCAGAATATGAATGTGCATCGGTCGATTCTAGGGAAGCGGCATGCCGCGCCCGTGCCGGGGCCGCGTGTTTCTCCCGCTCTTCGTACTGATGTTCATGTGAGGGGCGCCCGCTGCGGGCAAAATGCCCCGATGGACACGTCCAAGCGTGAAATTGCCGCTGCTGCTGCCCGCCTCGTCGTCGAGGAGGGGCTGGAATACGGCCCGGCCAAGCGCCGGGCCCTGCGCGACCTGGGCCTTTCGGCGCGCACCGCGCTGCCGAACAACGACGAGGTCGAGGCCGAGGTGCGCGAGTACATCGAGCTTTTCTGCGCCGATACCCAGCCTCAGGAACTGCATGTGTTGCGGCTGCTCGCGCTCGAGTGGATGGAGCGCATGGCCGCGTTCCGCCCCCATGTGGGCGGTGCCGTGTGGCACGGAACGGCGACACGGTTGTCGGATATTTATATTCAGTTGTTCTGCGATGACTCCAAATCGGCCGAAATCGCCTTAATTGATCACCATGTGGACTATGAGCCGCGCATGGTGACCGGCTTCCACGGCGAGCAGGTCGAGGCCCTGAGCGTGCATGCTCCGAGCCGCGCGCTCGGCGAGGAGATCGGCGTGCACCTGCTGGTCTACGACCTCGACGACCTGCGCGGTGCCCTGAAGCCCGACGCCCAGGGGCGCGCGCCGCGTGGCGACCTGGCTGCGCTGCGCCGACTGATCGAACAAGAAAAGGACAAGTGAATGAATTCTTCGCCCACCCGACGCGGCATGCTTTATGCCGGCGTGGCGGCAGCGGCTGCGGCCGCCGGGTTTGGCGGCGCCTGGTGGAAGGAGCGCAGCAGCGGCGCGGGCGGTGAGATGCTCGACGCGGCCTTCTGGGCCCAGAGTTTCGAGCGGCCGGAGGGTGGTGACCTCGTGCTGTCGAGCTTGCGCGGCAAGCCGCTGCTGCTCAACTTCTGGGCGACGTGGTGCCCGCCATGCGTTGAGGAAATGCCCCTGATCGACGCCTTTTTCCGCGAACAGGGTGCTAATGGCTGGCAAGTGGTCGGATTGGCCATCGACCAGCCGAGTGCCGTGCGCAAGTTCCTGCAGCGTACGCCGGTGACCTATCCGACGGGCCTGGCCGGCTTGCAGGGCACGGAGCTGGTCAAGAATCTAGGCAACACGGGCGGCGGTTTGCCCTTCACGCTGGTCCTGAATGCGAACGGCTCCGTGGCCGCCCGTAAAATGGGCAAGCTCGATGCTGCCGACCTGAACACTTGGCGGCGTGAACTGGTTCACGGTTAGAATCACTTCCTTACGCTGGCGTTAGACGCCGAAAGCCGAAAATCACCGATTTTCGAACAAGTTATATCCTGAAGACCGGCTCAGCCGGCACTGGAGTCCCATGGATCTGCGCAAACTCAAGACACTGATCGATTTGGTGTCCGAATCGAATATTTCCGAACTGGAAATCACGGAAACCGAAGGCAAGGTTCGCATCGTCAAGGGCGGTGGTGCCGCCCCCGTGCAGTATGTGCAAACCCTGGCAGCGCCTCAGGCGGCCGCTGCACCGGCAGTCACCGCTGGTGCTCCGGCGGCATCCGCCGTGGCCGGCGCACCGGCAGCCGAAGCCGCTCCGGCAGGCCATGCCGTGAAGTCGCCGATGGTCGGCACCTTCTACCGTTCGTCCAGCCCGGGCGCCCCGGCGTTCGTCGAGGTCGGCAGTAAGGTCACCGAGGGCGACACCGTCTGCATCATCGAAGCGATGAAGATCCTCAACGAAATCGAAGCCGACAAATCCGGCACGATCACCCAGATCCTCGGCGAAAACGGCCAGGCGGTCGAATACGGACAGCCGCTGTTCATCATCGAGTGACCATGTTCAAGAAGATTCTGGTTGCGAACCGGGGGGAGATTGCACTCCGGATTCAGCGTGCCTGCAGTGAACTCGGCATCAAGGCCGTGATGGTCTATTCCGAGGCTGACCGCGAAGCGAAGTACGTCAAGCTCGCCGAAGAAGCGGTGTGCATCGGTCCGGCCCCGTCGGCGCAGAGCTACCTCAACATGCCGGCGATCATTTCGGCGGCCGAAGTGACCGACGCCGAAGCCATCCACCCCGGCTATGGCTTCCTGAGCGAGAACGCGAACTTCGCCGAGCGCGTGGAGCAAAGCGGTTTCCAGTTCATCGGCCCGACGCCCGACAACATCCGCACGATGGGCGACAAGGTGTCGGCCAAGCAGGCCATGATCAAGGCCGGCGTGCCGTGCGTGCCCGGCTCCGAGGGCGAACTCTCGGACGACGCCGCCACCAACAAGCGTATCGCGCGTGCCATCGGCTACCCGGTCATCATCAAGGCGGCGGGCGGCGGCGGTGGCCGCGGCATGCGCGTGGTACACACCGAGGCGGCGCTGGTCAATGCGATCCAGATGACCAAGGCGGAAGCCGGCGCGGCCTTCAGCAACCCGGCCGTGTACATGGAGAAGTTTCTCCAGAACCCGCGCCACATCGAGATCCAGATCCTCGCGGACAAGCACAAGAACGCGGTCTACCTGGGCGAGCGCGACTGCTCCATGCAGCGCCGCCATCAGAAGGTGATCGAGGAATCGCCCGCCCCGGGCATTCCGCGCAAGCTGATCGAGAAGATCGGCGAACGCTGCGCTGCCGCCTGCAAGAAGATCAACTATCGCGGCGCCGGCACCTTCGAGTTTCTCTACGAAAACGGCGAGTTCTATTTCATCGAGATGAACACGCGCGTGCAGGTGGAGCACCCGGTGACGGAGTTCACCACGGGCATCGACATCGTCAAGACGCAGATCATGGTCGCGGCCGGCGAGAAGCTGCCGTTCACGCAGCGCCAGATCCAGATGCACGGCCATGCCATCGAGGTGCGCATCAATGCCGAGGACGCGTGGAAGTTCACGCCGTCGCCAGGCCGCATCACGATGTGGCATCCGCCGGGCGGCCCGGGCGTTCGCGTCGATTCGCACGCGTACACCAACTACTTCGTGCCGCCGAACTACGACTCGATGATCGGCAAGATCATCGTCTACGGCGACACGCGCGAGCAGGCCATGGCCCGCATGCGCACGGCGCTCAACGAGACCGTGATCGAAGGCATCCAGACCAACATTCCGCTGCACCGCGAACTGATGGTCGATTCCAAGTTCATGACGGGCGGCACCAACATCCACTACCTCGAAGAGTGGCTGGCTGCGCACAAGCGCTGACCCGGAACGTCGCGATGTTCGAACTCCGCCTGATGGCGCCGGAAGACCGGGTCGAAACGCTCGGTGAAGCGCTCGATGCACTCGATGCATTGAGCGTGTCGGTGGAAGACGCCGACGCGCAGACCGATGCAGAACAGGCACTGTTCGGCGAACCGGGCATGCCGCCGCCGAAAGAAGGCTGGCAGCGTTCGCGCGTGATCGCGCTGTTCCCCAACGAGGCGCTCGCGAAAGAGGCCGCGTCGGTGCTGGTGCTGCAGGACTTCTTCGAAGGCTGCGAGGTGCTCGGCATCGCGCCCGTGCCCGAGCAGGACTGGGTACGCCTCACGCAATCGCAATTCGCGCCGGTCGAGATCACGCCCGAGTTCTGGATCGTGCCGACGTGGCACGAGCCGCCCGGGCAGGCCAGGCAGGTGATCCGGCTAGACCCCGGCCTGGCCTTCGGCACCGGCACGCATCCCACCACGCGCATGTGCCTGCGATGGATCGCCACGCAAGGCACGCTCGGCAACCAGCGCGTGCTCGACTACGGCTGCGGCTCCGGCATTCTCGCGATCGGTGCGGCGAAGTTCGGTGCAGCCGAGATCGACGCCGTCGACATCGATGAAGCCGCGGTCTCCTCGACCCGGCTCAATGCCGAGGCCAACGGCGTCCGGCTGAACGCCGGCCTGCCCGAAGCGGCCAAGGGCCACTACGACACCGTGCTCGCCAACATCCTGGCCACGCCGCTCAAGGTGCTCGCGCCGCTGCTGCGCAGCCATGTGAGGGCGGGTGGATCGCTGGTGCTGGCCGGCATTCTCGAGCGCCAGGCCGACGAGTTGAAGGAAGCCTACGCGCCTTACGCCGCGCTCGAAGTCAGCGACACCGAGGACGGCTGGATCCTCATGACCGCGCGCTGCTGAGCCACCGCATCGCGCCCCTCTCGCGGCGAGGGCGCAACCCTACAATCGCCCGGTCATGAGTCTCGTCACGCGCTGCCCTGCCTGCACCACCACCTTCAAGGTGGTGCGCGACCAGCTTCGCATTTCGGACGGCTGGGTGCGCTGTGGCCGGTGCAGCCACGTGTTCGACGCCACGCTCGATCTGCACGAGGCGCCAGATGGCGCCCCGGCAAATGCGTCGCCGCCGGTGCCGGGTGGCGGCTACATGCCGGGACTGGTCGAATCTTCCCCGGAGTCCGAAGCGACGCCCCCTCCGGAACGCCGGAAGCCGGCGGAAGATGCGGATTTCGTCGGCGACGAGCCCGAGCCACAACCTCTGCACACGCTGCCACCGGGAGTTCCGGCATCCGCACCGTCACCTGCGGCTGTGTCGCCGCCGGCGTTCTCGCTGTCATTGCCCGAACACGGCATTGACGAGCCGTGGTCCGACCTCGACGCCAGCGAACCCGCGTGGAAGCCGCCGCCGAGCACGCTGCCACCGTTTCCGAACATCGACCTGAACCTCGCTTCGCCGCCCCCAGCGCCGTCGCCTCCGGCACCGCCGCTGCCCATTGCCTCGCGCATCAGGACGCGCGCGCTGATCGAGCATGCGAGCATCGACGACGATGGGGAGGGGGAGCGCCAGCAGCAAGAGAAGGACCATGACCAGGTGCAGATGCAGAAAGCGCTGCGCCGGGCCCGCATCAAGTCGGCCAAGATCGCGAGCGCCAAGGCCCGCGAGGAGCGTGCAGCCGCGAAGGTGCCGGCCGTGGTGGTGCAATCCGAGAGCGAAAGCGAGCCTGCCCCTGCGTTCTCCTCGGACTTGGAGCTGCCGGTGGGCCATCCCCTCGCGGACGAGGACGAGCTTGCCGAGAAGGCGCCCGGCTTCTGGCAGCGCAAGGGTGTGCGCATCGTGCTGATCTTGCTGGCGGTGCTCGCCGTGCTGCTGCTCGTCGTTCAGGTCATTCGCCATGAGCGCGACGGCATCGCGGCGCGCCAGCCGAACCTGCGGCCTGCCCTCGCGGCGCTGTGCCAGCACACCGGCTGCGAACTCGCTGCCCTGCGCCAGATTGGCGACATCGTCATCGAAGGCGCGGCCTTCGCGCGTGAGAAGAGCGGAGGCAACGACTACCGCCTGAGCTTCACCCTGCGCAATGGCGCGACCGTGCCGCTCGCCATGCCGGCCGTCGAGCTCTCGCTGCTCGACACGCAGGAGCGCGCCGTGGTGCGTCGCGTGCTGATGCCGGCGGACTATGGCGCGCCGGCGGTACTGCCGGCCCGCGCCGACCGCGCGGCCTCGCTGCCCCTGGCCTTGTCCGCCTCGGAGGCCGCGGCGCTGCCACCCATCGCGGGCTATCGCGTCGAGGCTTTCTATCCCTGAGCGGCGGCGCCTGCCTGCACGCGTCCTTTTTCCTCCCCAATTCTTTTATCAACGGTGCACCCATGGCAGCAGTGATTTGCGGTTCCCTCGCATTCGACACCATCATGACTTTCGAGGGCCGGTTCGCCGACCAGATCCTTCCGGACCAGTTGCACATTCTCAATGTGTCGTTCCTGGTGCCGACCCTGCGTCGTGACTTCGGCGGCTGCGCGGGCAACATCGCCTACAGCCTCAATGCATTGGGAGGTACCGCGCTGCCCATGGCCACGCTCGGCAGCGACGGCGCGTCGTACCTCGAGCGCATGCGCTCGCTGGGCATCGATACCGGGTTCGTGCGCCAGCTCGACGACACCTTCACCGCGCAGGCGATGATCATGAGCGACGTCGACAACAACCAGATCACCGCCTTCCACCCCGGAGCGATGCAGCAGGCGCACATCACGAAAGTGGCGGCGCGTGACGATATCAAGCTCGGCATCATCGCGCCCGATGGCCGCGACGCGATGCTGCAGCACGCGGAGCAGTTCGCCGCCGCGGATGTCCCGTTCGTGTTCGATCCGGGCCAGGGCCTGCCGATGTTCGACGGCGAGGCGCTGCGCCATTTCGTCGACCTTGCGAGCTGGGTTGTGGTGAACGACTACGAAGGCAAGATGCTTTCGCAGCGCACCGGCTGGAGCCTGGCCGAGATCTCGAAGCGCGTGCGCGGCCTGGTCGTTACGCTGGCGGCCGAGGGCTGCGAGGTGTGGACCGATGGCGAGCGCGAGCATGTGCCTGGCGTGGTCGCGACCGAAGTGGTCGAGCCCACGGGTTGCGGCGACGCCTGGCGCGGCGCGCTGCTGTTCGGTCTGGAAAAGGGTTGGCCGCTGGCGCGATGCGCCGCACTTGGCAACAAGGTCGGTGCGCTCAAGATCGCGCAGCGCGGCCCGCAGAACTACGAGATCGACCGAAAGGCTCTGGGTCTCTGATCTTCCTTCTTCCCGAAGCACCAATAAAAAAGCCCGGCACCGCAAGGTACCGGGCTTTGCGCCTTCAAGGCCGCTGAGAAGCTCAGGGCTTGCTGGCCGTGGGGAACGGCCAGGCTGCCTGGGGATTCAGCGTCGTTTGCGCTGCAGGGGCAGGCGCTACGGCTGCGGCCTTGGCGGGCGCGGCGGCCTTGGGAGCCTTCTTCGCAGCAGGCTTCTTGGCAGCAGGCTTTTTCGCGGCTTTCTTGGCCGCGGCCTTTTTCGCAGGCGCCTTCTTGGCAGCAGCCTTCTTCGCAGGGGCCTTCTTCGCGGCTGCCTTCTTGGCAGGAGCCTTCTTCGCCGCCGCCTTCTTGGCAGGAGCCTTCTTCGCTGCGGCCTTCTTTGCCGGAGCCTTCTTGGCCGGTGCTGCCTTCTTCGCGGCTACCTTCTTGGCAGGAGCCTTCTTGGCGGCTACCTTCTTCGCTGCGACCTTCTTGGCCGGAGCCTTCTTCGCAGCTACCTTCTTGGCGGGAGCCTTCTTGGCTGCGACCTTCTTTGCCGGAGCCTTCTTTGCAGCGGCTTTCTTAGCCGGCGCTTTCTTTGCAGTTGCCATTTCTATTTCTCCTTGATCAAGTTGAAAAAATCAACCTATTGAAGCACTCCACGCACGTTGGGTAGCGTGAAGCGATTCATGGCGTTGGAATCTGAGCCCAGCACCATGAACACCTGAGCCCTCGTCCATGCCGCGCTCTTCGGCGCGATCGGTGGCAAGGGCAATTCTTGAATTCATTAATTATTGTCGGAAAGATTCAATCCCAGGAGAGCGCACCACCCGACTGGTACTCGATCACGCGGGTTTCGAAAAAGTTGCGCTCTTTCTTCAGGTCAATCATTTCGCTCATCCAGGGGAAGGGATTTTCTTCGTTCGGGAAGAGCGTTTCGAGGCCGATCTGCTGCGCACGCCGATTGGCGATGTACCGCAGGTAGCCCTTGAACATGGAGGCGTTCATGCCGAGCACGCCGCGAGGCATGGTGTCTTCGGCGTATTTGTATTCGAGCTCGACGGCGCGCATGAAGAGCGCCTTGATCTCGGCCTTGAACTCCGCCGTCCACAGGCCGGGGTTCTCGAGCTTGAGCTGATTGATCAGGTCGATGCCGAAATTGCAGTGCATCGACTCGTCGCGCAGGATGTACTGGTACTGCTCGGCGGCGCCGGTCATCTTGTTCTGGCGGCCGAGCGCAAGGATCTGCGTGAAGCCGACGTAGAAGAACAGGCCCTCCATCAGGCAGGCGAACACGATGAGCGACTTGAGCAGCGTCTGGTCGGTCTCGTGCGTGCCGGTCTTGAAGAGCGGGTCGCTGATGGCTTCGATGAACGGGATCAGGAACTGGTCCTTCTCGCGGATCGACGGCACTTCGTTGTAGGCGTTGAAGATCTCGCTCTCGTCCAGGCCGAGCGACTCGACGATGTACTGGTACGCGTGCGTGTGGATCGCTTCCTCGAAGGCCTGGCGCAGCAGGAACTGGCGGCATTCGGGCGCCGTGATGTGGCGGTAGGTGCCCAGCACGATGTTGTTGGCGGCCAGCGAGTCGGCGGTCACGAAGAAGCCGAGGTTGCGCTTGACGATGCGGCGCTCGTCTTCGGTCAGGCCGTTCGGGTCTTTCCAGAGCGCGATGTCGCGCGTCATGTTCACTTCCTGCGGCATCCAGTGGTTGGCGCAGGTGGCGAGGTACTTTTCCCAGGCCCATTTGTACTTGAACGGCACCAGCTGGTTGACGTCGGTCTGACCGTTGATGATGCGCTTGTCGGAAGCCTTGACGCGCTGGGCGACGGGTGCCGCGGCACGCATCGCGTGTTGCTGCGCAAGCTGTGCAGTTTGCGCGAGCGACGAAGTCGGAGCATCCACCACACGGCCTGCGGGCGAACCGCTGGTCGATGCGTTGTGGTGCTGCAATCCTTGCTGCATATCCTTTGGTAAGGAGGGCTTGACTTCTTCGTCCCAGGTCAACATAGAAAAATCCAATGCTCAATTATCGGAGCAACGCGTGAGAGTTGCAAAGTGCTCGTTCACACCGTGCTCCATTTATGTGGTTGTTATGTTGCTCGCATGCGTCGCGCGGTGTCGGTCAATGCCTCGATTGACCGAACGCCGCGCGATTTTTTTCTTCGCACGCGCCTCGCTGATTCAGCGCAGCGTCACTGGCACGCTTCGCAGGTCGGATCGTCGACACCGCAGAACGCGATGTCGGTGGCGGGCATCGCGCTCATCTGCGCCTTCGCTGCGGCAGCGGCGGCTTCGAGTGCGCTCATGCCCGAGGGTGCGTCGTTGCCCGACGACACTGCGTTGAGACGGCCCGATTGCACCGTCGATTTTTCGGCGTGCGTCGCGCTCTGCGTGCGCAGGTAGTACGTGGTCTTCAGGCCGCGCACCCATGCGAGCTTGTAGGTGTCGTCGAGCTTCTTGCCCGATGCGCCGGCCATGTAGATGTTCAGCGACTGCGCCTGGTCGATCCACTTCTGGCGGCGCGCGGCGGCCTCCACCAGCCATGTCGTTTCGACTTCGAACGCGGTGGCGTAGAGCGCCTTCACGTCCTGCGGCACGCGGTCGATGGGGCGCAGCGAGCCGTCAAAGTGCTTCAGGTCCATGACCATCACGTCGTCCCACAGGCCCAGGCGCTTCAGGTCGCGCACCAGGTAGTGGTTGATCACGGTGAACTCGCCCGACAGGTTCGACTTGACCGACAGGTTGCCGAAGCAGGGCTCGATCGAAGCGTCCACGCCGATGATGTTCGAGATGGTCGCGGTCGGGGCGATGGCCACGCAGTTCGAATTGCGCATGCCGTCGGCCTTGATCTTCTGGCGCAGCGTGTCCCAGTCGAGGGTGGCCGAGCGGTCGACCTCGACGTAGCCGCCGCGGGCCTTCTCGAGCAGGTCGAGCGAGTCGATCGGCAGGATGCCCTTGTCCCACAGCGAGCCCTTGTAGCTCGAGTACTTCCCGCGTTCGCGGGCCAGCTCGGTCGAGGCCCAGTAGGCGTGGTAGCAGATGGCTTCCATCGACTCGTCGGCGAACTGCACGGCTTCCTGCGAGGCGTAGGGAATGCGCAGTTCGTACAGCGCGTCCTGGAAGCCCATCAGGCCCAGGCCGACCGGACGGTGGCGCAGGTTGGAGTCGCGCGCCTTCTTCACGGCGTAGTAGTTGATGTCGATCACGTTGTCGAGCATGCGCATCGCGGTCGAGATCGTGCGCTTGAGCTTTTCCTGGTCGACCTTGCCGTCCTTCAGGTGCTGCAGCAGGTTCACCGAACCCAGGTTGCAGACGGCGGTTTCGGTGTCGCTGGTGTTCAGCGTGATCTCGGTGCAGAGGTTCGACGAGTGCACCACGCCGGCGTGCTGCTGCGGCGAGCGCACGTTGCAGGCGTCCTTGAACGTGATCCAGGGGTGGCCGGTCTCGAACAGCATCGTGAGCATCTTGCGCCACAGGTCGGTCGCCTGGATGGTGCGCGCGGGCTTGATGTCGCCGCGGGCAGCCTTCTCTTCGTAGGCCACGTAGGCCTTTTCGAAGTCGGCGCCGAACAGGTCGTGCAGGTCGGGCACGTTGGAGGGCGAGAACAGCGTCCAGGTGCCTTTTTCCATCACGCGGCGCATGAACAGGTCGGGAATCCAGTTGGCCGTGTTCATGTCGTGCGTGCGGCGGCGGTCGTCGCCGGTGTTCTTGCGCAGCTCCAGGAACTCCTCGATGTCGAGGTGCCAGGTTTCCAGGTACGTGCAGACCGCGCCCTTGCGCTTGCCGCCCTGGTTCACGGCCACGGCCGTGTCGTTCACCACCTTCAGGAACGGCACCACGCCCTGCGATTCGCCGTTCGTGCCCTTGATGTGGCTGCCCAGCGCGCGCACGCGGGTCCAGTCGTTGCCCAGGCCGCCCGCGAACTTCGAGAGCAGGGCGTTTTCCTTGATCGATTCGTAGATGCCGTCCAGGTCGTCGGGCACGGTGGTCAGGTAGCAGCTCGACAGCTGCGAGCGCAGCGTGCCGGCGTTGAACAGGGTGGGCGTGCTCGACATGAAGTCGAACGACGACAGCACTTCATAGAACTCGATGGCGCGCGCTTCGCGGTCGATTTCGTTCAGCGACAGGCCCATGGCCACGCGCATGAAGAAAGCCTGCGGCAGCTCGATGCGGGTCTTGCGCACGTGCAGGAAGTAGCGGTCGTACAGCGTCTGCAGGCCAAGGTAGTCGAACTGGTTGTCGCGCTCGGCCTTCAGGGCGGCGCCCAGGCGGGGCAGGTCGTACTGCAGCAGCTTCTCGTCGAGCAGCTCGTTCTCGACGCCCTTCTTGATGAACTGCGGGAAGTAGTCGGCGTAGGCGGTGGCGCGCTCGACCGGCATCACTTCGCGGCCGATGATTTCCTTGAAGATCGTGTGCAGCAGCAGGCGCGCGGTGGCGAAGGTGTAGTCGGGGTCCTTCTCGATCAGCGTGCGGGCTGCGAGGATGGACGCCTTGTAGACCTCGTCGAGCGGCACGCCGTCGTACAGGTTGCGCATCGTCTCGGCGACGATCGGCGCGGCCGTGATGCTGTCGCCCAGGCCTTCACAGGCGGACTCGATCAGGCCCTTGAGTTCGTTCAGGTCGAGCGCGACCAGTTCGCCGTTGTCCAGCACGTGCAGCGCGGGCGCGGCCGGCACGTCCTGTTCGCCCTGCTTCGAACGCTCTTGCGAGCGGCGCTCGCGGTACAGCACGTAGGCGCGGGCGATTTCATGGTGGCCGCCGCGCATCAGGCCGAGCTCGACCTGGTCCTGCACGTCCTCGATGTGGAAGGTGCCGCCGCCCGGACGCGAACGCACCAGCGCGCGGATCACACCCTGCGTGAGCACATCGACCGTTTCGCGCACGCTGGCGGAAGCCGCGCCCTGGGTGCCGTGCACGGCCAGGAAGGCCTTCATCATCGCGATCGCGATCTTGTTCGGCTCGAAGGGAACAACGGCGCCGTTGCGCCGGATGATCTGGTAGTGGGCGAGGTTCTGGCCGCTGGGGGAGCCAGCAGTGTCTCGCTGCTGTTGCAGTGACGTCGAGGGAACGGCACGCGGGGTCGATTGGGGGTTCAGGGCTGTTTGCATTCGCTTCCTCTCGGTTGGCAATTCTTGTTGGATGGCGGCGCCTGGTCGGGGCACCGCGCCGGTGTGGATGACCGGACGGAGGACACTATATCTAGGGTGCGGGGGGTCTACAAGCCACTACAGGTAGTGTTTTGCGGCAATTTTTGGTAGTAGGGGTAACTATCTAGGCATCGGCACGGCCGTCGATGCCGCGTGGACACTGGACTATGGTCGCGCAACCCGCATGGAGCTTGGCTTGCAAGACGATTTGGGCCTGCAGGGCGCATGGTTGCTGCATCGCGCGTTCGCAACTTTCGTATTGCTGCGCTGCACGAGTGGCGCATCGCGGGGCGCCGGGCGATTGAAAAAATTAGCGCTGCGTCACCTGCGGCGGAAACATCTGTGGATTCCAGCCGAGCTGTTCGCGCAGCCGACGCCACTCGAAGCCCGCGCCTGGGTCCTGCTTGCGGCCCGGCGCGATGTGCTCGTGGCCGGCGATGTGCGCGATCGGATAGTGCTGCGCGACCACTGCGCACAGGCTCGCGAGCGTCTCGTATTGCGGCTCGTCGAACGGCTGGCCCTCGAGTCCTTCGAGCTCGATGCCGACGGAGTCATCGTTGCAGTTGCCGCGGCCGCGCCACGACGATGCGCCGGCGTGCCAGGCACGGTCGTCGCAGCTTACGAACTGCCAGAGTTCGCCGTTGCGGCGCACGTAGAAATGCGAGGACACCTCGAGCCCGCGGATCGACTGGAAATAGGGGTGCGCGTCCCAGTCGAGCTGGTTGGTAAAGAGCCGCTGCACCGCATCGCCGCCGTATTCGCCGGGCGGCAGGCTGATCGAGTGCAGCACGATGAGGTCGGTCTGCGCGCCAGCGGGCCGGGGCCCGAAGTTGGGCGAGCGCAGCGCCTTCGCGAAGCGGTACCAGCCGGCTTGCCAGAGCCCGCTGTCGTTGGCTTCAGTCGTCGACATGGCTGCTCGCGCCATCGTCGCCGTTGGGCGTGGTGATGCCCAGCCGCGCGATGCGGTAGCGGATCTGGCGCAGGCTCATGCCGAGCCGCGCGGCGGCCGCGGTGCGGTTGAAGCCGCTCTCGTGCAGCGCACGCACGAGGATCTCGCGCTCCTGCTGGTCGAGATAGGCCTGCAGGTCGGAGGGCAGCGGCGGCGGTGCGGCCTTGGGCGGCGCCACCGGCACGCTCGGAAGTGGAGCCAGCGCGACAGGCGCGTCGGCGACGGGCGATAGCGGCGCTGGCGCGGACGCCGCGGCTTCGGCCGCAGCGGTGAAGCCGCCCATCAGGTCGAGATGGAGTTCGTCGCCGTCGTTCAGCGCCACCGCGCGGTGCAGCAGATTTTCGAGCTCGCGCACGTTGCCGTTCAGCGGATGCTGCGCGAGGCGGCGCAGCAGTTCGTTCGACAGATGCGGCACGGGCAGGCCGCCGTCCTGTGCGATGCGCGAGAGCAGCGCGGCGCACAGCGCGGGCAAGTCCTCACGGCGGTCGCGCAGCGCGGGCACCGCGATTTCGATCACGTTGAGGCGGTAGAAAAGGTCTTGCCGGAAACGGCCTGCCTGCACTTCGGCGTGCAGGTCTTTATGGGTGGCGCTCACGATGCGCACGTCGACGGCGTCTTCCTGCGTCGAGCCGATCGAGCGCACGCTGCGCTCCTGGATCGCGCGCAGCAGCTTCGACTGCATGGCCAGCGGCAGGTCGCCGATCTCGTCGAGAAACAGCGTGCCGCCGCGCGCGGCCTGGAAGTAGCCGTCGCGGTCCTGCGACGAGCCGGTGTACGAGCCCTTCTTAGCACCGAAGAACTCGGCTTCGAGCAGGTTCTCGGGAATCGCGCCGCAGTTCACCGCGACGAACGGCCCCTCGCTGCGCTGGCTGCAGGCATGCACCGCGCGCGCCACCAGTTCCTTGCCGGTGCCGGACTCGCCGCGTACCAGCACCGGTGCCATGCCGCGCGCCACCTTGGCGATGCGCGACTTGACGAGGCGCATGGGCTCCGACTCGCCCACGAGACGGTCGAGTGCGGCGATGCCGGTGCTGGAGGTGGCCACCACGGCGTCGCTGATGACGTTGTTGTTGACGGCGGGCGCAGCCTGCGCCAACTTGGCCGTCGGCTGCGGCGCGTGCCGCGCCTGCACCGCGGAGGCCACCACGGCGCGGAACTGCTTCAGATCGACCGGCTTCGTGAGGTAGTCGAAGGCGCCGGCCTTCAATGCTTCCACCGCGTTCTCGGCGGAGCCATAGGCCGTCATCACCACGCAGCGCTCGCTGCGCTGGTCTTTCTGGATGCGGTGGATGATTTCCATGCCCTGCCCGTCGGGCAGCCGCATGTCGGTGATCACCGCGTCGAAACGGCCGGCCTCCAGGTGCTCCCACGCTTCCGACACGCTGCCGGCGGCCTCGACGCGATAGCCCTCGCGCAGCAGCGTCAGTTCGTACAGCGTGCGCAGGTCGGGCTCGTCGTCGATGACCAGGATCTGCGCCGGCCGCTGTGTGGAAGGGGTGGAGTTGCTCACGGGCGTTATTGTGTCAGCCGGTTTTCGCTGGCGGCAAAGCTGACGAAGAATTCGTTGCCCTCGGGTCCGCCCGGCACCAGCGCGCGCCGCTCGTAGCCGATGGTGGCGCCGTGCCGCCGGCACAGTTCGCGGCACAGGAACAGGCCCAGCCCGCTGGAGCGGCTCTCGGATGAGAAAAAGGGTTCGAACAGGTGCCGCTGCACCGCCGGTTCCAGCGGCGCGCCGTCGCTCCACACCATCAGGCTCGGGCGGTTGCTGCCGCCGCGCTGCTGCGCGGTCAGCACCTGGATCGAGCCTTCGCTCTTGCCGGCGTAGCGTGAGGCGTTGTCCAGCAGGTTCACGATCAGCCGGCGCAGGTGCTCGGCGTCGAAGCGCACCTCGCTGCCGGGCGCGTCGAGCGACACCAGTACGCCCTTGCGCTGGGTCTGGCGCACCCATTCCTCGGCCAGCACCTGCACCGCGGGGTCGAGCACGACCTGCTCGCCGAGCGACAGCACGCGCTGCTGGCGCGCGCGCGAGACGTCGAGCACGTCGTCCACGATGCGCGCGAGCCGCTGCGCGTTGTGCTGCACCATGCTCGTGAGCTTGCGGTGCGCGGGATCGGTCAGGTCTTCGTTGAGCAGCGCGCTGGCCTGCGTGATGGCGGCCAGCGGATTGCGGATTTCATGCGCCACGGCGGCCGACATGCGGCCCATCGCGGCCAGCTTCTCGGTGCGGATGCGGGCCTCGAGCTCGCGCAGGTCCTGCAGGAACATCACGCACAGGCTGTCGAGGCGCTGGTCGCTGGTGGGCGTGAGCCGCGTGCGCACGCGCACTTCGCGCGCCGCACCGCGCGCCTGCGCGACGGGAATTTCTTCCGTCTGCGGCGCCCGGCGCGCGAAGGTCTGGCGCGCCAGCGCGGCCAGTGCATGCCAGGCGGGCTGGGCATGCAGCGGGAACGGCAGCGTCAGCTTCGCCAGGCCCTGGCCGAGGATCGCGTCGGCCGCCGGGTTGGCCGCATGCACCAGGCCTTCGGCGTCGATCACCAGCACGCCTTCGCTCAGGGTCTCGATCACCAGGTCGTTGACCTGCGCCTGCATCTGCGCGCTGCTGCGGCTGCGCTGCGCCACGGCTTCCTCGCGCGCCAGCCGGCGGGCCATTTCGTGCGCGAGCAGCGCCACCACGAACAGCCCGGTGCCGGTGAGCGCCGCCTGTACGAAGCGTGCCGACGAATCGACCGGCTGCTGCAGCCAGTGCCAGCCCGCGTCGGCCAGCAGCAGCAGCGTGACGGTGGCGGTGGTGCCCAGGCTCACGATCATGGTGCCGAGCACCGCGCTCATGAGTACCGGCAGCGCGAACAGCGGCGTGTAGTTGACGCTGCCGCCCTGCAGCACCTGCAAGGCGGTGAAGGCGGCCAGGTCGATGCCGATGGTCAGCAGCCAGAGCGCGGCGAAGCCGCGGATCGGCGGCTGGACGCGCCTGTAGCGCATGCCCAGCCAGGTCGCGACGAGGTACAGGGCCGAGATGGCGATGGCCACCGGCTGCATCGTCTGCCCGATGGCAAAGGCCACGCCCTGCAGCAGCACCAGCACCAGCGCGACGAAGCAGCGCGCGCCCATGAAGCCGCGCCAGAGCCGGATCAGCGCCGTGCTCTCGTCCGGGTGCTGGTCGAGCACGTCCCAGTCGGTGACCGGCTCGCCGCGCGCCCAGAGCGGGGAACTCATCGCGCGGCGGCCGCTTCGCGGTGCGCAGCGCTGCAATAGACCGCGCCGCCTGGGCCGGAGATGGCGTCGGTCGCGGGCAGGTGCAGCCCGCAATGAGCGCAGCGCACCATGGCCTGCGGCGGCCCGGGCGGAGTGGGGACGCGTTGCTGTGCCTTGGCCGCACGCTCGCGCATGGCGTCGCGCATTTCTTCGCGCCGGTTCTTGCGCCAGAGCCAGATCGCGACCCAGAGCACCGCGAGAACGAGGAGGTATTTCATACGGGAGGCCGGGCCAGCACCACTTCGAACACGAAGCGGGAACCCACGTAGGCCAGCAGCAAAAGGGCGGAGCCGGCATACAGCACGCGCCGCGCCGTACGGCCGCGCCAGCCGAAGCGGGCCCGGCCGGTCAACAGGATCGCGAAGGTGAGCCAGGCGAGCACCGAGAAGGTGGTCTTGTGGTCCCACTTCCAGACACGGCCCGCGGCGCCGTACAACTGTTCGCTGAACAGCAGGCCGGCCAGCAGCGTGGCCGACAGCAGTACGAAGCCGGCTGTGACGAAACGGAAGGTGAGCCGCTCGAGCGTGAGCAGCGGCACGCCGCCCTGCGGTTCGGCGGTGGCGAGCCGGATCTGCTTTTCGGCGCGGGTGATCAGCCAGGCGTGCACGACCGCAGCGCCGAACAGGCCGTACGAGGCGATGCCGAGCGCCAGGTGCAATGGCAGCCACGGCGAGGCCGTGACATGCAGCGGCGTGCCCGGGAACAGGATGGCCAGCAGCACCGCGGCCGCGCCCAGCCAGGCCAGCGCGCGCCGTACTTTCAATTGGGGATACATGCGGCTTTCGACTGCGTAGACGGTGAGCACCAGCCACGCGGTGACCGACAGGGCGGGCGCAAAGCCGAAGCGCGGCTCGCCGCCGATGAGGCCGTGGACCAGCACGGCGGCATGCAGAAGCCATGCAATGCCGAGTGCCCACTGGGTCGATTGGCGGCTCAGTCTTGCGCCGGCAGCGGCGACAAAACCGTAGGCAGCCCCGGCGGCGATGCCCAGCGCCACGCCGAGTGGGGAGGGGATCGCTAAAATCATCGGCTGGAGTTTATCTCCCCCAGGCTTGCGCACTTCGTGCCGCAGCGCCAACCCCCTCACCGGGGGCGGCACCGGAGGCCCGGCCAAGCCGGTTCCCCGGCGTCTCGCGAAGGGGCGCAAGCCGCCGATTCAGGTACACGACTTTCCAATGACCCGCTGCGGCGGGCAGCAAGGCATCCCGCTCATGGCCACCGCCCTCACAGAAAAGTTCTCCCGCCTCGTCAAGACGATGAGCGGCCAGGCCCGCATCACCGAAAGCAACGTGCAGGACATGTTGCGCGAAGTGCGCATGGCGCTGCTGGAAGCCGACGTGGCGCTGCCCGTGGTGCGCGACTTCGTGGCCCGGGTGAAAGACAAGGCGCTCGGCCAGGAAGTGCTGGGCTCGCTCAAGCCGGGCCAGGCGCTGGTCGGCATCGTCAACCGCGAACTGGCCGCCACCATGGGCGAGGGCGTGTCCGACATCAACCTCGCGGCTCAGCCGCCGGCCGTGATCCTCATGGCCGGCCTGCAGGGCGCCGGCAAGACCACCACCACCGCCAAGCTGGCCAAGCACCTGATCGAGAAGCGCAAGAAGAAGGTGCTGACGGTGTCAGGCGACGTGTACCGCCCCGCCGCCATCGAGCAGCTCAAGACCGTCACCAAGCAGGCCGGCGCCGAATGGTTCCCGAGCACGCCCGACCAGAAGCCGCTCGACATCGCGCGCGCAGCGCTCGACCACGCCAAGCGCCACTATTTCGACGTGCTGCTGGTCGACACCGCCGGCCGCCTTGCGATCGACGAAGCGCTGATGACCGAGATCAAGCAGCTGCACGCGGCGGTCGACCCGGTCGAGACCCTGTTCGTGGTCGATGCCATGCAGGGCCAGGACGCGATCAACACCGCCAAGGCCTTCAAGGAAGCGCTGCCGCTCACCGGCATCATCCTGACCAAGACCGACGGCGATTCGCGCGGCGGTGCGGCGCTGTCGGTGCGGCAGGTCACGGGCGTGCCGATCAAGTTCGCCGGCACCAGCGAGAAGATCGACGGCCTCGAGGTATTCGATGCCGAGCGCCATGCGGGCCGCATCCTCGGCATGGGCGACATCGTCGCGCTGGTCGAGCAGGTCACGGCCGGCGTCGACGTGGCGGCGGCGCAGAAGCTCGCGGCCAAGGTCAAGAGCGGCGCGGGCTTCGACCTGAACGACTTCCTGGGCCAGCTGCAGCAGATGAAGCAGATGGGCGGGCTCTCCAGCCTGATGGACAAGCTGCCCACGCAAATGGCCGCCAAGGCGACCGAGGCCGACATGACGCGCGCCGAGCGCGACATCCGCCGCAAGGAAGGGATCATCCAGAGCATGACCCCGCTGGAGCGCCGCAAGCCTGAGCTGTTGAAGGCCACGCGCAAGCGCCGCATCGCGGCCGGCGCCGGCGTGCAGGTTCAGGAGGTGAACCGCCTGCTCAACGAGTTCGAGCAGATGCAGGGGATGATGAAGAAGATGAAGGGCGGCGGCCTCATGAAGATGATGAAGAAGATGGGCGGCATGAAGGGCATGGGCGGTATGGGCGGCCCTGGTGGCCCGAAGCTGCCGTTCTGAGCGAACGCCACACGCACATATATATAAGAA
>NZ_JBGLYU010000033.1:0-66382 GCF_047304235.1 Variovorax sp. Varisp36 | reverse complement strand
GGGGGGGCGGCGACGACCGGTGCCTTCGTCTCGACCTGGATGAGGGCTTGCGGCTGGGGCGCGCTCACGGGTGCGGTCGCCGGTTTCGACTTGGCCCGGCGTGCCGGGCGCACAGTGTCGCCGCCGCCGGCACTGTCGGTGCCGAGGCTGTCGAACAGTTCCAGCGGCTGCGGGCTGCGCGCCGTGGTCTCGTCAGCGCGCGAATCGCCGGAACGGCGCGAACCCCTGTGCGAGGACCGGGCGGGTGCGTCGATCGCGTCCGGCGAGAGCAATGCAGCGCGTTTCGTGGGGGCGGGAGGCAATGGCATGTGTCAGATCGCTCGCAGAAAGTGGGAACCAGAAAACAAAAAAGCCGCCTGAAGACCAAGGCGGCTTTGTTCGGGGGATGCGGTCGTGGAGCTCAACGGCATGAGCCCATTATGCACACCGCGGATGACGCGCCGGAGGCACTTTACGCACTGCGTTGGGCATTTCCCACGCAAGAGCGGAAAAGCGCACGGCCGGCTCGCCGGGAGGCGGTCAGGCGGCCTTCTTGAGTGCCTTGACGGCCTTGAGCACGTCGTCGACATGGCCGGGAACCTTGAGCCCGCGCCATTCGGCCTTCAGGATGCCGTCGGCGCCGATCAGGAAGGTGCTGCGTTCGATGCCCTTGACCTTCTTGCCGTACATGATCTTGTTCTTGACCACGCCGAACATGTGGCACATTTTTTCTTCGGTGTCGGCGATGAGTTCGAAGGGCAGCTCGAGCTTGGCCTTGAACTCGTCGTGCGACTTCATGTTGTCGCGGGATACGCCGAACACCGTGGCGCCGGCCTTTTCGAAGTCCTTGTAGCGGTCGCGGAACTGCATGGCTTCGGTAGTGCAACCCGGAGTGTTATCTTTCGGGTAAAAATACATGACCAGCACATGGCCGAGATGCGAGGTATTCGAGACCTTGAGGCCGCCCGTGGCGTTGGCGTCGAATTCAGGAATGGGTTTGTTGACAACGATCGCCATGAAACTTGTTTTCTCCGTTAGATTCCGTTCCTGAGCCCTCTCGCCCCGTTTCGGACGGGACTTGCTCAAGGAATGGAGGATTGGTCGTTGCTAACTTAGGGGTAGCTGGCCTGTTCGCAACCCGGTATTTTACCCCGAAAACACCTCTCTCAGCCACGCGGCGGGCTCTCGACCAGCAGGGCGGCGATCACGTGCCGGCCTTCTCCAGCCAGGATGTTGTAGGTTCGGCAGGCTGCAGCGGTGTCCATGGTCTCGACACCGGTGCGTTGCGCCATCAGGGGTTTCAGCCAGCCGGGTTGGGGAAAGCGGATGCGGTTTCCGCTGCCGAAAATGATCAATTCCGCGCCCAGGGAGGCCAGTTGCTCGAAATGTTCGGCGCCGAGCTGGTCGAAGCTCGAGCAATTCCATTCGAAGCGCTCGCCGCGCGAGCCCACTACCACGCTGCCTTCGACTTTTTCGTTGTTGATCGCCACCCAGCCGGGGCCGTGCGCGGTAAGGGACTGGGCGTCGGATTTGTCGGGCTGGAGCTTCATCTGGGCACTGGGAACTGTGGTCAAATTATAGGTTTTCCCTAGTGCCACGGGGCTCGCAAGGGCCTTTGCCTTCGAGTAAGCACCCCGTCAACCCGTTAATTTCCGCGCCCGGGAGGGCCCTTTGAAGCAGCTCAAGAAATCGGCCAAGCTGGCCAACGTTCTCTATGACATCCGCGGTCCCATCATGGATGCCGCCAAGCAGATGGAAGAGGACGGCCAGAAGATCATCAAGCTCAACATCGGCAACCTCGCCGTGTTCGGTTTCGATGCTCCCGAGGAAATCCAGCAGGACATGATCCGCAACCTGCCCACCTCGGCCGGCTATTCGGACAGCAAGGGCGTCTTCGCGGCACGCAAGGCGGTGATGCACGAGACGCAGAAGCAGGGCATCGCGGGCGTCACGCTCGACGACATCTACCTCGGCAACGGCGCCAGCGAGCTGATCGCCATGTCCACCAATGCGCTGCTCAACGACGGCGACGAACTGCTGCTGCCGGCCCCCGACTACCCGCTGTGGACCGCCTCCACGAGCCTGTCGGGCGGCACGCCGGTGCACTACCTGTGCGACGAGGCCAACGGCTGGATGCCGAATCTCGACGACATCCGCGCCAAGATCACGCCGCGCACCAAGGGCATCGTGGTCATCAACCCGAACAACCCGACCGGTGCGCTGTATTCCGACGAACTGCTCAAGAGCATCGTGGCCATCGCGCGCGAGCACGGCCTCGTGATCTTCGCCGACGAGGTCTACGACAAGGTGCTGTACGACGGCGTGAAGCACACCGCCATCGCCAGCCTGTCGACCGACGTGCTCACGCTCACCTTCAACTCGCTCTCCAAGAGCTACCGCTCGTGCGGCTACCGCGCCGGCTGGCTGGTGGTTTCGGGCGACAAGCGCAGCGCGCAGGACTACATCGAGGGCCTGAACATGCTCTCGAACATGCGCCTGTGCGCCAACGTGCCCGGCCAGTGGGCCATCCAGACGGCGCTCGGCGGCTACCAGAGCATCAACGACCTCGTGTGCGAGGGCGGCCGGCTGCGCCGCCAGCGCGACCTGGCCTACGAACTCATCACCGCCATTCCGGGCGTGAGCTGTGTCAAGCCGAGCGCCGCGCTCTACATGTTCCCCAAGCTCGATCCCGAGGTCTATCCGATCGAGGATGATCGCCAGTTCTTCCTCGAGCTGCTGAAGGAAACCCGCGTGATGCTGGTGCAGGGCACCGGCTTCAACTGGGCCACGCCGGATCACTTCCGCATCGTGTTCCTGCCCCATGAAGACGACCTGCGCGAGGCCATCAACCGCATCGCGAGGTTCCTGGAGCAGTACCGCCTGCGCCGCCAGTCGCGGCCATGAAGCCTGCCTGCATCACTGCTGCCGCCACCCCATCGAAACCATGAACGCGACTCTCCCAATGAAACCCATCCAAGTAGGCCTGCTCGGCGCAGGCACGGTCGGCAGCGGCACCTTCAAGGTGCTCCAGCGCAACCAGGAAGAGATCAAGCGCCGCGCTGGCCGCGGCATCGAGATCACCATGGTGGCCGACCTCGACACTGCCCGCGCCCGCGAAGTGGCCGGCGAAAGCGTCAAGGTGGTCAGCGATGCGCGCGAAGTCATCGCCAACCCCGACATCGACATCGTCATCGAGCTGATCGGCGGCTACGGCATCGCCAAGCAGCTGGTGCTCGAGGCCATTGCGGCCGGCAAGCACGTGGTCACGGCCAACAAGGCATTGCTCGCCGTGCACGGCACCGAGATCTTCGCGGCCGCGCACGCCAAGGGCGTGATGGTGGCCTTCGAGGCGGCGGTGGCCGGCGGCATCCCGATCATCAAGGCGCTGCGTGAAGGCCTCACGGCCAACAGCATCCAGTGGCTGGCCGGCATCATCAACGGAACCACCAACTTCATCCTGTCCGAGATGCGCGACAAGGGCCTGGACTTCGCGACCGTGCTGAAGGAAGCGCAACGCCTGGGCTACGCCGAAGCCGACCCGACCTTCGACATCGAGGGCGTCGACGCCGGCCACAAGGTCACGCTGATGAGTGCCATCGCCTTCGGCATTCCGGTGCAGTTCGACAAGGCCCACATCGAGGGCATCACCAAGCTCGCTGCGCAGGACATCAGGTACGCCGAGCAGTTGGGCTATCGCATCAAGCTGCTGGGCGTGACCAAGCGCACTGCCAAGGGCATCGAACTGCGCGTGCACCCCTCGCTGGTGCCCTCGAAGCGCCTGCTGGCCAACGTCGAAGGTGCGATGAACGCGGTGGTGGTGCACGGCGACGCCGTGGGCACCACGCTCTACTACGGCAAAGGCGCAGGCAGCGAGCCGACCGCCAGCGCCGTGATCGCCGACCTCGTCGACATCACCCGCCTGCATACTGCCGACGCCGCGCACCGCGTGCCGCACCTGGCCTTCCATCCCGACGCGATGAGCGACCTGAAGGTGCTGCCGATGTCGGAAGTCGTCACCAGCTACTACCTGCGCCTGCGCGTGGCCGACCAGGCCGGCGTGCTAGCCAAGGTCACGGGCCTGCTGGCCACCGCCGGTATCAGCATCGATGCCGTGCTGCAGCGCGAAGCCGACGAGGTGGGCGGCGAAGGTTCCACGCAGACCGACCTGATCATCCTCACGCACGACGCGCGCGAAGGCACCGTCAACGACGTGATGGCCGAGCTGCAGGCGCTGCCCACCGTGCTCGAACCCATCGTGCGCATCCGCAAGGAAGAGTTGAAGTGAACTACCTGAGCACCCGCGGCCATCCGGACCGCAAGCGCTTCTGCGAAATTCTCCTCGAAGGCCTTGCGCCCGATGGCGGCCTCTATCTGCCCGAGGCGTATCCGCAGGTCGACACTGCCACGCTCGCCAAATGGCGCGCGCTGCCGTACGCCGAACTGGCGTTCGAGATCCTCTCGCTCTACATCGACGACATTCCGGCCGCCGACCTGAAAGCGATCTGCGCGAAGACCTACACCGCCGAAGTGTTTGGCACCGACGAGATCGTGCCGCTGCGCGAGCTCGAGGACGGCGTGTACCTCGAAGCCCTGTCCAACGGCCCCACGCTGGCCTTCAAGGACATGGCGATGCAACTGCTCGGCAACCTGTTCGAGTACGAACTGGCCCGCCGCGGCGCGGAGCTCAACATCCTGGGCGCGACCAGCGGCGACACCGGCAGCGCGGCCGAATACGCCATGCGCGGCAAGAAGGGCGTGCGTGTCTTCATGACCTCGCCCGACGGCCGCATGAGCCCGTTCCAGCAGGCGCAGATGTTCAGCCTGCAGGACGAGAACATCCACAACATCGCCATCACCGGCGTGTTCGACGATTGCCAGGACATCGTCAAGGCGGTGTCGAACGACCTGGGCTTCAAGCGCAAGTACCGCATCGGCACGGTCAACTCGATCAACTGGGCGCGGCTGCTGGCGCAGGTCGTCTACTACTTCGCGGGCTATTTCCAGGCCACCGCGAGCAACGACAAGCCGGTGAGCTTCACTGTGCCCTCGGGCAACTTCGGCAACGTCTGCGCGGGCCACGTGGCCCGCATGATGGGCCTGCCGATCCAGACCCTGGTGGTCGCCACCAACGAGAACGACGTGCTCGACGAGTTCTTCCGCACCGGCGTCTACCGCGTGCGTGCGGCCGTCGACACGCACGAAACCTCCAGCCCGTCGATGGACATCAGCAAGGCCAGCAACTTCGAGCGCTTCGTGTTCGACCTTGTCGGGCGCGATGCGGCCAAGCTGCGCAAGCTGTTCGTGGACGACCTGGGCCTGCAGGGCAGCTTCGACCTCAGTGCCGATCCGGCGTTCAAGCAGGCCGCCGAACGCTTCGGCTTCAAGAGCGGCCGCAGCACGCACGCCGACCGCCTGGCCACCATTCGCGACACCGACAAGCGCTTTGCCACGCTGGTCGACCCGCACACGGCAGATGGCCTGAAGGCTGCGCGCGAACAGCTCGTGCCCGGCGTGCCGATGGTGGTGCTCGAAACGGCGCTGCCGATCAAGTTTGCGGCCACGCTGGTCGAGGCGCTCGGGGCGGAGCCCGCGCGGCCGAAGAAGTTCGAAGGCATCGAGGCGCTGCCCAAGCGCGTCGTCAAGTTGCCTGCGGATGCCGAGGCCGTCAAGGCCTACATCGCCGAAAACTGTGACTGACTGCGGTCGCGCCGGGACATGAAAGTCGTCGGTTTCGCCGGCTATTCGGGCGCGGGCAAGACCACGCTGCTTGAGCGCCTGATACCGGCGCTCAAGCGGCTCGGCCAGCGCGTGTCGGTCGTCAAGCACGCGCACCACAAGTTCGACATCGACCATCCCGGCAAGGACACCTACCGCCACCGCGAGGCGGGTGCCTTCGAGGTGGTGGTCGCCTCCGACAAGCGGCTGGCTGTGATGCGCGAGTTCGAGGCTCCCGTCGAACTCAGCGTGCACCAATTGCTGGCCGAGGTGCACCCGGCTGCCGACTGGGTGCTGGTCGAGGGGTTCCGGCACAGTGACGTGCTCAAGATCGAGGTCTGGCGGCTGCCGGAAGCGGGCGAGCCGTCGCGGCCTGTGCTGTACACCGACGATCCTTTCGTCGTCGCCGTGGCCACCGATGCGCCAGCCAGCCTGCCATTGCCCACCGAGCGGCCGTTGTTCGACCTCAACGACGCCGAGGCCATTGCGAGGTGGTTGATCGACAGCGGCGATCGCTTCGAATACAACCCCGATCACCATGGCTGACTCACCCATTCCTTTTGCCGCTTCATCCTCGCGCCCGCCGCTGATGCCGCTCGACGAGGCGATTGCGGTTCTGCTCGCGAAGGCATTGCCGAAGCTGCCCGCCGAGAGCGTCGGTACCTTTGACGCCGACGGCCGTGTGCTGGCGCAGGACCTCGTCTCCGGCCTCACCGTGCCGCCGCGCGATAACAGTGCGATGGACGGCTATGCCGTGCGCGCGGCCGACTGTGCCGCACCGGGCGCCGAACTGAAGGTGACGCAGCGCATCCCCGCAGGCACCGTCGGCACGCCGCTCGCGGCCGGCAGCGCCGCGCGCATCTTCACGGGTGCGCAGATCCCCGAAGGCGCCGACACCGTCGTGATGCAGGAAGACACCACGGCAATGCCGCAGGAAGGCAGCCTGGGCTCGGTGCGTATCGCCGTCGTTCCCGCTGCCGGCCAATGGATCCGTCGCGCGGGCGAAGACGTGGCCTCGGGCGATGTCGTGCTGAGGAAGGGCGAGCGCCTCACCCCCGCCGCGCTCGGCCTTGCGGCCAGCGTGGGCTTCGACCGCCTGCAGGTGGCCCGCAAGCCGCGTGTGGCCATGCTCTCCACTGGCGACGAACTGGTGATGCCCGGCGAGGTCGCACCCGACGCGATGAAGCCTGGCGCCATCTACAACTCCAACCGCTTCTTCATGCGGGCCCTCCTGCGCCGCCTGGGCTGCGAAGTGAACGACCTGGGCATCGTGCCCGACGACCGCGAAGCCACCATCGCCGCACTGCGCGATGCGGCGGAGACGAGCGAGCTGATCATCACCACCGGCGGCGTCTCCGTCGGCGAGGAAGACCACATCCGCGCGGCGCTGCAATCGCTGGGCGAGCTGCGGCTCTGGTCGCTGTCGATGAAGCCCGGCAAGCCTTTCGCCTATGGCTCGATCGCGCGCAGCAACGGGCAGGGCGCCTGCCATGTGACGGGGTTGCCCGGCAATCCGGTGTCGAGCTTCCTGACCTTCCTGATGCTCGTGCGGCCCTTCCTGCTGGCGCTGCAGGGCGCCGCGCGCGTCGCGCCGGAAGCGGTGAAGATGCGCGCCGATTTCGACTGGTTGCGCGCCGACAAGCGCCGGGAGTTCCTGCGCACGCGGCGCAACGCGGACGGTGGCCTCGACCTGTTCGGCAACCAGAGCTCGGGTGTGCTGACCTCGATGGTCTGGGGTGACGGCTTGGTCGACAACCCTGCCGGCCAGACGATCAAGGCAGGCGACACCGTCGACTTCATTCCCTTCGCATCGCTGCTCGCCTGAATCGTATGAAGATCCAGATCCGTTACTTCGCCTCGGTGCGCGAAGCCCTTTCCAGCAGCGGCGAAACCGTCGACACGAAGGCCGGGACGCTTTCGGCCCTGCGCGACGAGCTCATCGCCCGCGGTGGCGCCTACGCCACCGCGCTTGCACGCGGCAAGGCGGTGCGCATGGCGCTCGACCAGATGATGAGCGACGAAGCCGCCGCCCTGAGCGAAGGCTGCGAAGTCGCATTCTTTCCACCCGTCACGGGCGGTTGAGGCGCCCGTCCAGGGCCGCGAGGCGCTCGCGCAGGCCGTCGGACGCACGGGTCATCGGCGAGCGCAATTCGTCCTGCATTTCGCCCGCGTGCGCCAGCAGCGCCTTCAGCGGGCCGGGATTCGGTTCGGCAAAGAGCATCTCCACCAGCGGCTGCAGCGCCTGCCATTCGGCGCGCGCCTCGGCCAACCGGTTGTCCGCCAGCAGGCGCACCAGCCGCACGAAGCGGCGCGTCTGCACATTGCCGCTGGCCGCGATGGCGCCCGCGCCGCCTTCGGCCATGGTGCCGAAGATCTGGTGATCCTCGCCCGACAGCACCTGCAGCCGACCGTCGGCGATCACGGCGCGCGTCTTGGCCATGTCGCCGCCGCAGTCCTTGATGCCGCGGATACGCGGATGTTCGGCCAGCGCCAGCAGCGTGTCGCTGGCGATGGTGACGCCGGTGCGATAGGGAATGTCGTAGACCAGCACCGGCACCGTGCTGGCATCGGCGATGGTGCGGAACCATTCGAGCAGGCCGGCCTGCGACGGCCGTACGTAGTGCGGCGCAGCCACCAGCAGGCCCGCCAGCGGGCGTTCGGAGAGCTTGCGCGCCCAGGCCGTGGCCTTGCCCAGGTGATAGCCGGAAATGCCCATGACCACCGGCAGTCCGCCGGCCGCGGCCAGCACGGTATCGAGCACGGCCAGTTGCTCGGCTTCATCGAGCGCGGCGGCCTCGCCGGTCGAGCCGCAGGGCACGAAGCCGGTCACGCCATCGCCGGCGAGCCGCCGCGTCAGCGCGGCGAGGGCGGCATGGTCCACCGCGCCGTCGCGGAACGGGGTAACGAGGGCCACCCAGAAGCCGGAGAAATCAGGGGTGGTGGAGCTTGGTTGTTGTTGAGGCACGCGGGCTTCCTTTCAGGAATCGACCGATGGAACGAACCATCGTCCGATGCGCGCACAACCCGAAAGGGGCCAAAGCCTTTTGCAGGTTCCGTCGCTCATCCGACGACGGAACCTCGGCTCCGGTCAGACGAGCTTTGGTTTTTTGGCTTTATTGTTGCCCTGGCACGCGCAACGGCTCTCGGCGTGCGAAAGCACTGTGAAAAGCGTGGCGAGGCAAGGCATTGCCGCAGTCTATCGCGATGCCACAATCCGGACATGAGCGTTGCGCGTGTTTCGATCCAGACAGCCGATTTCGACCTGGGCCAGGAGGTCGCCGCGTTGCGTGCCGGCGACAAGCGCGTGGGCGCCGTCTGCAGTTTCGTGGGGACCGTGCGCGACCGCAACGACGGCAGCACGGTCGCCTCTATGGAGCTGGAGCACTACCCCGGCATGACCGAGAAGGCCATCGAAGCCATGATCGACGAGGCGCACAAGCGCTTCGACATCCTGGGCGCGCGCGTGATCCACCGTGTGGGCCTGCTGCAGCCGCTGGACCAGATCATGATGGTGGCGGTGGTGTCGGCGCACCGCGGCCAGAGCTTCGAGGCTTGCGAATTCCTGATGGACTACCTCAAGACCCAGGCGCCTTTCTGGAAGAAAGAGCAGACGCCCGAAGGCGCCCGCTGGGTGGATGCGCGCGTGGCCGACGACGCGGCGCTGGCGCGCTGGGGAATCAGCGCCCCGAACGCCTGACTTGTTGCCTCTCCCCGAGGGGGAGAGGGAGCAAGAGGTCAGAGGGGTTTGAAGCCGCTCGCTTGAATGATCCGCTCCCACGTCTGCGTATACGTGCGCACGCGGCCCGCGAACTGGCCCTGCGGCTCGTAGCCGACCGTCAGCCCCATTGTCGTCAGCTTCTGCTTCACGTCGGGCATCGCCAGCACCTTCTGCAGCGCGTCGCCGTACTTGTCGATGATCGGCTGCGGCGTGCCGACCGGCGCGAAGATGCCGTAGTAGGGCAGGTCTTCCAGGTTCGAGAAGCCCAGCTCGGTGAAGGTCGGCACGTTCGGGATCACCGCCTGGCGCTTGGCGCCGATGGAGGCCACGATGCGCAGCTTGCCCGCCTTGTGGTTCTCGATGAAGTCCGGCACCGAGGCGATGCCCGCGGTGATCTGGTTGCCCAGCATGTCGGCTGTCATCGGCGCGCTGCCGCGGTAAGGCGCGGGCTGCACGTCGATCTTGTACTTCTCCGAAATCATCTTTACCAGGAACTCGGGGATCGAGGCCGGGGCCGGGATGCCGATGGTTTCCTTGCCGCCCTTCTGCGTGCGGACCCACTTCACGTACTCGTCGATGCTCCTGGCAGGCGTGCCGCCAGACACCGCCAACACGTTGGCGAAGGTGGCGAAGCCGGCCACGGGCACGAAGTCGGTGGCGGGGTTGAAGCCCGGGTTCTTCACCACCTGCGGCAGGATCGATATCGTGTGGTCATGCGACAGGAACAGCGTGTGGCCGTCGGCCGGGGAGGACTTCAGCACCGTCGCCGCGATCTGCCCGCCCGCGCCGGCGCGGTTCTCGACCACCACTGGCACGCCCAGCACGTCCTTGAGTTTTTCGCCCAGCGTGCGTGCAATGGCGTCGGTTCCGGCGCCGGCGGGGAAGCCCACGAGCAGGCGGATGGGGGTGCCGCTTTGCGCTTGCGCAAGGCCGGACAGGCCCATCGCGGCTAGAAAGAGGCCCACGCTGATCGCCCGGCGCACCGGTTGAACGCGCTGCATTGAAAAAACCATGATCGACTCCATTCGAGAGAGAGAAATGCCTACGGGCAGGGGAAACGGATCTTGTGCAATAGCCGTGCCCACGGCACCGGCGTAGCCGGCAGCCTTGAATCGTGCCCGAACAGCCCTATTTTGGATGCAGGAATACCACCATGCGACAAGACAAACTCACCACCAAATTTCAGGAAGCGCTGGGCGACGCACAGTCGCTCGCGCTGGGCAACGACAACGCCTACATCGAACCGGCCCACCTGCTGCTGGCGATGCTGCGCCAGGACGACGGCCCACGCGCCCTGCTGGAGCGTGCCGGCGTCAACGTACCGGGCCTGACGCAGGCGGCCGAGGCCGCCATCAAGAAGCTGCCGCAGGTGCAGGGCCACGACATCGTGCAGGTCGGCCCCGAGCTCGGCAAGCTGCTGCAGGCCACCGAGAAGGAAGCCATCAAGCGCAATGACCAGTTCATCGCGGGCGAACTCTTTCTGCTCGCCGTGGCCGACAGCAAGGCCGACATCGGCAAGATCGCCAAGGAGAACGGCCTGAGCCGCAAGTCGCTCGAATCGGCCATCGACGCCGTGCGCGGCGGGCAGGGCGTGAACAGCGCCGATGCCGAAGGCCAGCGCGAAGCCCTCAAGAAATACTGCCTCGACCTCACCGAGCGCGCCCGCCTGGGCAAGCTCGATCCGGTCATCGGCCGCGACGAGGAAATCCGCCGCGCCATCCAGGTGCTGCAGCGCCGCACCAAGAACAACCCCGTGCTCATCGGCGAACCCGGCGTGGGCAAGACCGCCATCGTCGAAGGCCTCGCGCAGCGCATCGTCGCGGGCGAAGTGCCCGAGTCGCTCAAGGGCAAGCGCGTGCTGTCGCTCGACATGGCCGCGCTGCTGGCGGGCGCCAAGTTCCGCGGCGAGTTCGAGGAACGCCTGAAGACCGTGCTCAACGAGCTCGCGAAGGACGAAGGCCAGACCATCGTCTTCATCGACGAGTTGCACACCATGGTCGGCGCCGGCAAGGCCGAAGGTGCCATGGACGCAGGCAACATGCTCAAGCCCGCGCTCGCGCGCGGCGAGCTGCACTGCGTGGGTGCCACCACGCTCGACGAATACCGCAAGTACATCGAGAAGGACGCCGCGCTGGAGCGCCGCTTCCAGAAGATCATCGTGGGCGAGCCCAGCGTGGAAGCCACCATCGCCATCCTGCGCGGCCTGCAGGAGAAGTACGAAGTGCACCACGGCGTGCAGATCACCGACCCGGCCATCGTGGCCGCGGCCGAGCTGTCCGACCGCTACATCACCGACCGCTTCCTGCCCGACAAGGCCATCGACCTGATCGACGAGGCTGCGGCCAAGATCAAGATCGAGATGGACTCCAAGCCCGAGGTCATGGACCGCCTCGACCGCCGCCTGATCCAGCTGCAGATCGAGCGCGAAGCCGTGCGTCGCGAGAAGGACGAGGCCTCGCAGAAGCGCCTGGGCCTGATCGAAGGCGAGATCGAGAAGCTGCAGAAGGAAATCGCCGACTACGACGAGATCTGGCAGGCCGAGAAGGCCCAGGCCCAAGGCAGCGCGCAGGTGCGCGAGGATGTGGACAAGATCAAGTTCCAGATCGAGGAATGGAAGCGCAAGGGCGACTTCAACAAGGTCGCCGAGTTGCAATACGGCCAGCTGCCCGCGCTCGAAAAGCGCCTGAAGGAAGCCGAAGCCAATGAGGCCACCAAAGGCAAGTCGAGCGCGCCCACGCTGCTGCGCACCCAGGTCGGCTCCGAAGAGATCGCCGAGGTCGTGGCACGCGCCACCGGCATTCCGGTCGCCAAGCTGATGCAGGGCGAGCGCGACAAGCTGCTCGTGATGGAAGACAAGCTGCACGAGCGCGTGGTCGGCCAGGACGAAGCCATCGGCGCGGTCGCCAACGCGATCCGCCGCTCGCGCTCGGGCCTGTCGGACCCGAACCGTCCCACGGGTTCGTTCCTGTTCCTCGGCCCCACGGGCGTGGGCAAGACCGAGCTGTGCAAGGCGCTGGCGGGCTTCCTGTTCGACAGCGAAGACCATCTGATCCGCATCGACATGAGCGAGTTCATGGAGAAGCACTCGGTCGCCCGCCTGATCGGCGCGCCGCCGGGCTACGTGGGCTACGAGGAGGGCGGCTACCTCACGGAAGCCGTGCGCCGCAAGCCCTACAGCGTGGTGCTGCTCGACGAGGTCGAGAAGGCCCACCCCGACGTGTTCAACGTGCTGCTGCAGGTGCTCGACGATGGGCGCCTGACCGACGGCCAGGGCCGCACGGTGGACTTCAAGAACACCGTGATCGTGATGACGAGCAACATCGGCTCGCCCATCATCCAGGCCATGGTGGGCAAGCCCTCGGAAGAGATCAAGGAAGCGGTGTGGGACGAGCTGAAGAACTACTTCCGCCCCGAGTTCCTGAACCGCATCGACGAGACCGTGGTGTTCCATGCGCTCGACGCGAAGAACATTGAATCGATCGCAGCGATCCAGCTCAAGGTGCTGCAGGCGCGGCTCGCGAAGATGGACCTGGGGCTGGAAGTGTCGCCAGCGGCGCTGGCGGAGATCGCCAAGGTCGGCTTCGACCCGGTGTTCGGTGCGCGGCCCCTGAAGCGCGCGATCCAGCAGCGCATCGAGAACCCGCTGTCGAAGCTGCTGCTGGACGGCAGCTTCGGGCCGAAGGACACGATCGAGGTCACGACCGATCCGATCCGGTCGCCCGGACAGTTCTCCTTCGGCAAGGCGGGGGAACCAACGGCGGCCGCTTCGGCCTAAAGTCGGATGATGAATTTCATTTTTCGCGTCATTCTTCTGCTTCTGGGACTGGTCTTCGCGGCCAGCCTGGCCGTGGCGGTCATGCTGCTGGCGGCCGTGTGGGGTGTGCGCTACGCCTGGGGGCGTCTCACGGGCAAGCCCGTGACGCCCTGGGTCATGCGTTTCAACCCGCGCTCGGGCTTCGATAAATTTCGCCATGCGGCACCGCCGGCCGAGCCGACGGCCGCCGACGTGGCCAATGCGCGGGCGCGTGGCGAGTCGGTGGAACGCCCGGTGCGCATCCGCGGCAGCGCCGGCGATGTGACCGACGTGGCGCCGAAGCCGGTTTCGCGCGGCTGAGGCCCCGGTGTTCCCGGCGTGACCACCCGTCGCGCCGTTCGCCGTCAGAATCGTCCTCCTGCAGCCGCCGCTGACCGCGGCTTTCGCTTTCATCCAGGAGAGACATTCCATGACCCAACGCGACATCTTCGTGGTCGGCACCGCCCGCACCGCCATCGGCACCTTCGGCGGCTCGTTGAAGGACGTGCCCAACACCCAGCTGGCCACCACCGCCGTCAAGGCCGCCATCGAGCGCAGCGGTGTCGCGGCTGACGCCATCGGCCACGTGGTCATGGGCAACGTGATTCCCACCGACGTGAAGGACGCGTACCTGAGCCGCGTGGCCGCCATCGACGCGGGCTGCCCCATCGAGACGCCGGCCTTCAACGTGAATCGCCTCTGCGGCTCGGGCCTGCAGGCCATCGTGTCGGCGGCCCAGGCCATCGCGCTGGGCGACTGCGACATCGCCATCGGCGGCGGCTCGGAATCGATGAGCCGCGGCCCGTACTTCGACACCTCGGCCCGCTATGGCGCCCGCATGGGCGACGCGGTGCTGGTCGACTACATGCTGGGCATCCTGCACGACCCGTGGGAGAAGATCCACATGGGCATCACCGCCGAGAACGTGGCCGCGCGCTACGGCATCACGCGCGAGCAGATGGACGAACTGGCCGTGACCAGCCAGCAGCGTGCGGCAGCCGCCATCGCGGCGGGCCGCTTCAAGGAGCAGATCGTTCCGGTCGAGGTGAAGACGCGCAAGGGCGTCGTGCTGTTCGACACCGACGAGCACGTGCGCGCCGACACCACCGTCGAGGCGCTGTCGAAGATGAAGCCCGCGTTCAAGAAGGACGGCCTCGTGACCGCCGGCAATGCCTCGGGCATCAACGACGGCGCCGCTGCCGTGGTGCTGGCCGAAGGCGGTCGCGTGAAGGCGCTGGGCCTCAAGCCGCTGGCGCGGCTGGTGGGCTATGCGCATGCGGGCGTCGAGCCCGCGTACATGGGCATCGGCCCCGTGCCGGCCACGCGCAAGGTGCTGGAGCGCACGGGCCTGAAGGTGGGCGACTTCGACGTGATCGAGTCGAACGAAGCCTTCGCGGCGCAGGCCTGCGCCGTCATCAAGGAGCTGGGCTTCGACGCGGCCAAGGTGAACCCGAACGGCTCGGGCATTTCGCTGGGCCACCCGGTGGGCGCGACCGGTGCGATCATCACGACGAAGGCGATTGCCGAGCTGCAACGCACCGGCGGCCGCTATGCACTGGTCACGATGTGCATCGGCGGCGGCCAGGGCATCGCGGCCGTGTTCGAACGCGTTTGAAGGCACACTCGCGCGCATGTTCCACCCACCCCTCCTGATCGACCCCGACGAAGTCGAGATCAGCGCCATCCGGGCGCAGGGCGCGGGCGGGCAGAACGTCAACAAGGTGTCGAGCGCGGTGCACCTGCGCTACGACATCCATGCGAGCTCGCTGCCGGCCGACGTGAAGGAGCGTCTGCTCGCGCTGCGCGACAGCCGCATCACGCAGGAAGGCGTGTTCGTGCTCAAGGCGCAGCAGCACCGCACGCGGGAGATGAACCGCGCCGATGCGCTCACGCGCCTGCAGGCGGTGGTCGACAGCGTGGCCATGCCGCCGCGCGTGCGGCGCGCCACCAAGCCGACCTATGGTTCGAAGCAGCGCCGCCTCGAGGGCAAGAGCCAGCGTTCGCAGATCAAGAGCCTGCGCGGGCCGGTACGCGACTGAGCGCGCATTCGGCCGAATTCGTCTGATCTGAGGCGAATTGAGCGCAAAAGGCCCCGCTTTACGGGGCTGAAACATCTCCCAAGCAGAATCGCGGTCATGAGAAGGTTCTTTTCGCGCGCCGTGTTGGCTGTGCTCCTGCTGGCGCCGGCCGCGGCACTCCTGACCGGCTGCGGTCCGGGGACAGCGGCGATGCAGGGCACGAGCACGGCCGCGGCCCCTGAACTCAAGTGGGAAGAGTTGATTCCCAAGAGCTGGGACCCGACCAGGCGCTACCGCAACATCAGCCTCGAAGCGCTGCGCGACAACGATCCGCGCGCGATCCAGATGCTCGACGAGATGCGTGCAGTCTGGGACAACGCCCCGGTCAACGTGGCGCTCGACGGCAAGGCGGCCAAGCTCGCGGGCTTCGTCGTGCCGCTCGACGCCGCGCAGGACGGCATTCGCGAATTCCTGCTGGTGCCGTATTTCGGCGCCTGCATCCACACCCCGCCGCCGCCCGCCAACCAGATCGTGCACGTGATCGCGCCTGCCGCCGTGAAGGGCCTGCATGCGATGGACACGGTGTACGTCAGCGGCACGCTGAAGGCGGCGCGCTATGCGTCGGCGGACATGGGCGTGAGCGGCTACGAGATCAAGTCGGCGTCCGTGGAGCGCTTCGTCGCGAAGCAGGCGCAGTAAGCAGCGCCGCGGCCCGCGCACTCAGGCCATGCGCTGCGACAGGAAATCCAGGAACGACGTGATGCGTGCCGACAGCTGCGTGTTGCGGTAGTACACCGCGTTGACCGGCTGGCGCACGTCCGCCGTGTCCTTTGCCAGCACCTGCACCAGCGCGCCGCTTGTGCGGTCGGCACCGGTCATGAAGTCCGACAGGCAGACGACGCCCACGCCGGCCAGCGCCAGCTGGCGTAGCGTTTCGCCGCTCGATGCCATCAGCGTCGGCGCGATGTTCCATTCGTCGCCATGCACGCCGCGCAGGGGCCAGCGGTTCAGCGACTCGGGTTGGGTGAAGCCCAGCAGCACGTGTTCGGCGAGGTCGCTTACCTTGCGCGGCTTGCCGTGTGCCTCGAGGTACGCAGGGCTCGCGAGCACGCGCAGGCGGTGCGTGCCGAGCGGGCGCGCATGCAGCGTGGAGTCGCGCAGCGGGCCGATCCGGATCGCGATGTCGGTGCGGCGCTCCAGCAGGTCGATGGGCAGGTCGTCTGTGTCGAGCTCGAGGCTGATCTGCGGGTAGAGCTTTCGAAACTCCGGCACCAGCGGCACGATGGCGTGCAGCATGAAGGGCGAGGCCGCGTTCACGCGCAGGCGCCCGGCCGGCTGCTGGCGGCGCGCGGCCATCTGCTCTTCGGCGTCGTCGATCGCGTCGAGGATGGCGCGCGTGCGCTGCAGGAAGGCCGCGCCTTCCTCCGTGAGTTCGAGCCGCCGCGTCGTGCGGCGCAGCAGCGTGGTGTCGAGCTTCTGTTCGAGCCGGCTCAAGGCGCGGCTGATGCCCGAGACCGTTTGCGCCAACTGTTCGGACGCGGCCGTGATCGAGCCAGTGTCCACCACCGTGCGGAACGCGACCAGTTCTTCGATGGTGGACTTCATGGGCGCTGGCGGGTCAGGCGGCGGCTTCCTGTTCCTCGGACTCGTCGATGCGCGGCATCAGCGCCGCGAGCGCCTCGCCGTCGGTGCGGTAGCTGAACAGCATCGGCCCCGGCGCCAGCAGGCCGGCGCGCTCCAGCACCTGCATCGCGGGCAGCTTGAGGCCGCTCAGGTGCAGGCGGATGCCCTTGGCTTCCATCATCCGGCGGATCGAGCCGAACACTTCGGCGCCGGTGATGTCGATGCGATTGATGGGCTGCGCGAACAGGCACACGTCGGTGAGATCGGGCCGCTCGGCCAGCGCCACCGTGAGCGCGCGTTCGAGCGTGGAGGCCGAGGCGAAGTCGAGTTCGGCGTCCATGCGCAGTGCATAGAGCTGCGGCGCCAGCGGCGGCAGCTTCCAGAGGTTGCGGTCGCGCAGGCTGCCGTCGGGGTGCAGGCCCACCTCGATGATGCGCGGATGCAGGTGGCGGTACATGTAGTGCGCCATGCTCGCGAGCAGGCCACCGAGCACGCCCCAGTAGATGCTCGGTGCGGTCGCGATGGTCAGCACGAAAGTGCCGAAGGCAATGCCGGCCTCGATGCGCGAGATGCGCCACAGCGCCGTGAAACTCGCGGGCTTCACCAGCCCCAGGATGGCCGTGACCACCACCGCCGCCAGCACTGCCTGCGGCACGTGGTACAGCAGCGGCATCAGCCACAGCAGCGCACCGGCTACCACTGCCACGCTGAACAGCGTGGCCCAGCCGGTCTGCGCGCCCGCATAGAGCGTGATGGCCGAGCGCGAGAACGACGAACTGGTGGGAAACCCGCCGGTGAAGCCCGAGGCCAGCTTGGCGAGGCCCTGGCCGATCAGATCCTGGTTTTCGTTCCACAGCGTGCCGGCGCGCGCGTTGTCGACCTTGGCGCTCGACGCGGTTTCGAGGAAGCTCACGAGCGTGATCATCAACGCCGGCAGCACCAGCGCGCTGAAGGTACTCATGGGTAGCAGGCCGGGCCAGTAAAGCGAGGGCAGGCCCGAAGGCAGGCTGCCCACCACCGCACCGCCGCGCAGCGCGTAGTCGACGAGCCAGCTGATGGCGGCCGCGCCGGCCACCAGCGCCATGGTGGTGGGAAAGCGCGGCAGCAGGCGCTTGCCCAGCCACAGCACCGCGATGCTGCCGAGCCCGAAGGCAATGGCCACGAGGTCGGGCAGCGGGCCGCCGCGCAGCACCTGCGCAATGGTCCGCCCCGTGAAGCCCAGCAGCGCCGGCAGCTGCGAGATGGCGATCAGCACCGCCGCGCCTTGCGTGAAGCCGATGAGCACTGGCGAATTGACCAGCCGCAGCAGCCAGCCGAAGCGCCCCGCGCCCAGCACGATCTGGATGGCGCCCGACATCAGCGTGAGCCACACCGCCATCGCCACCCATTCGGCGCTGCCTGCCACCGCCAGCGGCGCGAGCGAGGCTCCGACCAGCAGGCTGGTGAGCGCCGTGGGCCCGACCGACAGCCGCTGCGACGAACTGAACATCACCGCGATCAGCGCGGGGAACAAGGCCGCGTACACCCCCGTCACCAGGGGCATGCCCGCCAGCGCCGCATACGCCACGCCTTGCGGGATCACCATCAGCGCCACAGTGATGCCGGCCATCGCCTCGTTGCGCAGCAGCGCGGCGGAAGGGCGCGGCCAGGCGAAGCAGGGAACCCAGCGAGAGAGGCGCTGGCGCAGGGAAGGAGAGGTTGTAGCCGGATTCATGAATGACGGATGGCACGCGCAACGGCGCTGGAATGCTGCGCTGGCACAGGGAGCTTACGCGGCCAGTCGGGGAATGCCGCGGAACCGGCTTTGCCGGGCCGCTGGCATTGCCCCCGGGGAGGGGGTGTGCGAAGCGACACGCAGTGCGCGAAGCATGGGGGTGTCTAGATGAGCGAGGTCGCGTTCTTGAGCACGTAGTCGCAGGCCTTGGTCTTGACCTTTGACGACAGGAGCTTGAAGTTCAGCGACTTGCCGTCGCCACCTTTCAGCAGGCCCTTGGCGCCGCTCGCGAAGCCGGTCTCCTGCTGCTTCTGACCGGTGATCTTGGCGAGCAGCTTGTCTTTCACCGAGGCCGCGTCGCCGCCCAGGTAGTTGTTCTTGACGCAGTACTGCAGCACACCGGCCGCGTTGCCCACGGTGCTGGAGCCGATGGCGGGCATCTTGAGGCCGAGGTTGCCGAGCGAGGAAGCGCCGCTGCTACCGCCTTGTGGATTGGCACTGACGGCCTCGCCGGCTTTTTCCTTCAACTGGTCGAACAGGTCGTTGGCCTGGGCCGAGGCGCCTGCGGCAAGCAGGGCCAGCGCGATGAGGGTGAAGCGGGCGTGCATGAGGTCCTCCTGTCGGTAAGCATGATGGAAAGCGGCCATCAGCATACCGGAGAGTCCCGGGGGGCGAGGCCCTCGAGGTTCGTGCATCCTTTCGTGAAGCACCGCGGAACCGGCTTCGCCGGGCCGCAGGTGTTGCCCCCGGTAGGGGGTGGTGAAGCGACACGAAGTGCGCGCGAAGCCTGGGAGCGAGCCTAGTTCTTTCGCGGCGGGCGCTTTTCGAGCAAGGGAGCGCTCGTGCCCTGCACGCCGACAAGGCCCAGCACGGTCACCAGCGAGTTCTGTGCACCCTTCCAGCCGTCGGTCACGTCGATCCACTCGGACAGCGCGTGGAAGCCGCCGGTCTTGCCGCCGCCGCCGATGATGATGGCGGGGATGCCCAGCGACATAGGCACGTTCGCGTCGGTGCTCGCGCCGCTCAGCAGCGTCTTGTGGCCGAAGGCGCTGTTCGCGCGCGTGGCGGCCTCGACGATCACGGTGTCCGACTGCGTGCGGCCGCCCGGACGGTCGCCGATGAGCTTGGTGCTCACGCTCAGCGTGTTGACGTTCCAGCGCTTGTTTTCCTCGACCACGGCTTCGTCGATGGCCGCGAGGATCTTCTTTTCGGTCTCCAGCAGCGGTGCCATTTCGTCGGAGCGGATGTCCACCGCCATGCGCGCATCCGGCGCGATGGTGTTGACCGAGGTCCCGCCGCCCACGGTGCCGACGGTGAAGGTCGTCTTCGGGAAGCTCGGCGTGCGGATCTCGGCGATCTTCGCGATGGCGCGGCCCATGCCGTGGATGGCGCTGGGCACCTGGCCGAAGGCGCCGTAACTGTGGCCGCCCGGGCCCTTGAAGCTCACTTCGTAGCGGTGGCTGCCGGTGCCCAGCATCAGCACCGTGCCGTCGGGCGCGGGCTCGAGGCCGACCATACCGTCGATGTCGAGGTTGTCCCGGAAGACGGCCTTGATGCCGCGCAGGTTGCCGAGCTCTTCCTCGCCCACGTTGCCGACGAACAGCAGGTCGCCCACGGTCTGGACCTTGTTGTCGTTGAGCACCTTGAGCCATGACAGCAGCACGGCGAGCCCGCGCGTGTCGTCGGAGATACCGGGCGCGTAGAGCTTGCCGTCGCGCTCCTTCACCTTCACGTCGGTGCCGGCGGGGAACACCGTGTCGAGGTGCGCGGAGATCAGCAGCTTCGGCCCGTTGCCCGTACCCTTGCGCAGGCCGACCACGTTGCCTTCGGCGTCGATCTTCGCGTCCGCCAGGCCGAGGGCCTTCATGCGCGCGAGAAAGGCTTCGGCGCGCTTCTGTTCCTTGAACGGCGGCGCCTCGATCTCGGTGAGCATCTTCAGGTCTTCGACCGAGCGCTCGTGGTCGGCCCTGACCGCGTCGAGCAGCTTCTGGATGGCGGGCGATGCCATCAACTGCGTGTAGGCCTTGTCGACTTCGGGGCGCACCTGCGTCGGCGTGGCCGCGACGGCGCCGGTCTGGGCATGCGCGAGGCCTGCGGCCGTGGAGGCCAGGGCGAGGACGAGCGGGGCGAGGCGAAGTGACATGGGGCGGGGCATGGTCGGGATGTCCTTGGGAGTGAAGCCGGGTTGGCGACGCCGGCGCGGCGTCGCCGACGATTCTTATGGCTGTGTTAGCCACGCGCTCTGGTTTAATCTTTGGCGTTGTCAGTTTTTCTAACGAGGCTCGCCATGCGCCGCCACATCCCCAGCACCCGCGCGCTGCTGATCTTCGACGCGGTGGCGCGCCACCATGGCGTGGGCAAGGCTGCGGAGGAGCTGTGTCTCACGCACAGCGCGGTGAGCCAGCAGCTGCGCCTGCTGGAGTCGCAGATCGGTGTGCGGCTGGTGCAGCGCACGGCGCGCGGCACCGAGCTGACCGAGGCCGGGCGGCGCTATCACGGCCAGGTTTCGGGCGACCTGCTGCGGCTGCAGAACCACACGCTCGAAGCCATGGCGCAGCGTGCCGACGGCCTGCGCCTGCTGGTGGGCGCGGTGCCGGTGCTGGCCGAGGGCTGGCTGACGCCGCGGCTGCCGGAGTTCATCGCCCGGCACCCGGGCTGCAGCCTGCACCTGCAGGTGTTCCCGACGCATCTCTACATGGAGGACATGCCCTTCGACGTGGGCGTGCAGTACGACGATGCGGTCTGGCCCGGCGCGAATGCGCTGCCGTTGATGGGCGAGTCCTGCGTTGCGGTGTGCTCGCCGAAAGCGAAGGGGCGCCCGGCGATGGCGCGCGGTGACTTCCGCTCGGTGCCGTTGCTGCAGCTGCGCACGCGCATGGGCGCGTGGGAGGAATGGTTCGGGCAGACGGCGCATGCGCGGCCGCCTGAGAACCTCGTGGCGGGGCATCGCTTCGATCTGTTCTCTTCGCTCGTTGCCGCAGTGCGTGCCGACCTGGGCGTGGGGCTGGTGCCCGAGTATTTCGTCGAGCGTGAACTGCGCTCGGGCGAACTGCTGCTGGCCTGCCCGCACAGGGCGCCGTCGAGCCGGGGCTACAGCGTGTTCGTGGCGCCGAGCCGCACGGACGATCCGCTGGTCGGCGCTTTCGTGGAATGGCTCTGCGCGGCGGCCGCCTAGGCGCGGCGAAAGAGCAGCACGGAGTTCGTGCCGCCGAAGGCGAACGAATTGCTGATGGCGGCCTCGAGCGAGGGGGCCGCTGATTCGTTCGGCGTCACGAGGTTCAGGCTGCAGTCCGGATCGATCTCGCGGCAGTTTGCATTGGGCGGCAACTGCCGCTGGTGCAGCGCCAGCACGGTGACGAGCGCTTCGATCGCGCCCGCCGCGCCGAGCATGTGGCCGTGCAGCGCCTTGGTCGAGCTCACGCGCAGCGCGTCGAGATGGTCGCCCCACACATCGGCCAGCGCATTGCGCTCGACCACGTCGCCGATGCGCGTGGCCGTGCCGTGTGCATTGCAGTAGCCCACGTCGCGCGGCTGCAGGCCGGCCTGGCGCAGTGCGGCGCGCAGTGCGCGGGCCTGTCCCGGGGCGTCGGGCTTGGTGAGATGGGTGGCGTCGCTGCTCAGGCCCCAGCCGGCCAGCGTGGCGTAGCGGCGGGCACCGCGGGCGCGTGCGCGCTCGGCGGATTCGAGAATCAGGAAGGCCGCGCCCTCGCCGAGCGCGAAGCCGCTGCGGTCGGTGGCGAAGGGCCTCACCGCGCCGGCCGCTTCGCCGGGCTGGAAGGTGGCCAGCGTCTGCATGGCCTGCCAGGCCACGACCACGCCCGGCACGATCAGCGCTTCGCTGCCGCCGGCAATGGCGACGTCGACTTCGCCACGCTGCACGGCCTTGGCCGCTTCGGCGATCGCAGCCGAAGAAGAGGCACAGGCGACGGAGTAGGTGAGCACCGGTCCCTGCACGCCTTGGCGCATCGCCACATGGGCGGCCGGCGCATTGGGCATGAAGGCGGGAATCGTGAGAGGCGACACGCGGCCGTTGCCGCGGTAGGCCGCTTCGAGCGCCGCGGCGCCGCCCATGCCGCAGCCGGCAAAGACGCCCACGCGCTCGGGATCGGTGTCGGCGATGACGAGGCCCGCGTCGCGCATCGCCATGTCGGCAGCGGCCACGGCCAGCTGGCTCACGCGGTCGACGCCTGCGAGCTGCAGCTTGGTGAACCAGCGGGTTTCATCGAAGGCCGCGGTGGCCGCGGCGGCCGGCTTGGGCAGATCCGGAAAGACCGGCTGGATGGCCGAGCGGCCTTGCAGCAGGGCCTGGAACAACGTGTCGGGCTCGCCGCCATGCGGCGCCATGACGCCCAGCCCGGTGACGGCGACCTCGTGGTTCACGCGGTTTTGGCGGCCCGGACCTTGTCGACCAGCAGCGCGAGTTCGGCCAGGGTGTCGATGCTCGCGTCCTCGTCAGGCATGGTGATGCCGAAGTGGTCTTCGATGGCGAACAGAAATTCCGCGAGGGCGAGTGAATCGAGCCCGCCGGTTTCCCGCATCGAAGCGTGTGGGTCGAGCTTCGACGGTTCGATGCCGTACTTCTCGTGGATCAGGTCCTGCAATTCCTTCAGCGAACTCATCGTGCAATGCCTGTCGTCATGTGCCGCTGATCGATTGCCACCCTGTGCGGGTGCCATTGAATCGATCCCTTCCTCGTCGGCCAGTGGTGAGTGTGGTCAGTGAGCGTCGATGATATCCGCTCCCACGCGAGGGACATCCCCTCGCAAACGCGGTTTCGGCCGCCAGCGCAGAGAGGGCAGTGCGAAGGCCATGCCCAGCAGCGCGCCGGCCGCCACGTCAAGCGCCACGTGCTGCTTGACCGCCAGCGTCGAGTAGGCAATGGCGGCGAACCAGGTCCAGTTCAGCACGCGCCACAGGGCCGGCGTGCGCGCTTCGCGCAACACATGCTCGATGCGGATGGCGGTGAAGATGGCCACGGCCACATGCATCGAGGGGCAGGCGTTGCCCGCCGCGTCCACGCCCTGCAGCATCGCGAAGCCAGGGTAGCTTGCGGCGTCGATGGCCATGGGGGGGATCTGGGTCGGCCAGAAGTAGAAGAGGCCCAGGCCCGTGATGCAGAGTGCGCCGATCCACAGTCCGTAGACCACCAGTTCCCGGAACGTGAGCTGCAGGCCCGGCGCGACGCCCACATATACCCAGAGCGAAAGGTATGCGCCCAGCGTGTAGGGCTGGAACGGGACCAGGTGGTCCAGCGGCGTCAGCGGCATCACCGCGATCGGAAAGGCCGGGTTGCGCAGCAGGTGGAAATAGCCGATGAAGAACAGCCACGTGAAAACCGTGGTGCCGACCGCCTTCAGCAGGAAATGGCGGCGGATGCGCAGCCAGATCTCGGCGGTCCAGGTGGGTGGCCCGGCGTCGGGCGCCATGTGCAGAGGGATCGGTGAGTGCATGGTGTTGTCGGCCGCCGATCTTGCCAGAGCGCCATGACGATCCCCCGCAATGCCCCCGCCGTGTCAGGTGGGGGCAGGGCGCTTGCGGTGCTGGAACGAAGTCGGGGAGCGGCCCGTGGCCGCCTTGAACATCGCGCAGAAGGCACTGTCGGTGGCATAGCCGCTGGCGGCAGCCACCTGGCTCACGGCCATGCCGCGTGCCAGCAGCGGCAGCGCATGCGCCATCACGGCCTGCTGGCGCCATTGCTGCCAGCTCATGCCGAGCTGGTCGCGAAACAGGCGCGCCACCGTGCGCTCGCTGGCGCCGATGGTGGCGGCGCGTTCGGCCAGCGTGGCACGGTCGGCCGGGTTGCGCAGCAGCGCCTCGCAAAGCTGGCGCAGGCGCTTGTCGGTGGGCAGCGGCACGTCGATGCGGATCTGCGTGGCGCGCTCCACTTCGTCGATCAGCAGCGGCGCGATCATGCGTTCGCGCTGCGGTGCATGCGGGTCGGACGGCGGCAGGCCGTCGGGCGTGGTGTCGAGCGCGAGCATCAGCGCGCGCAGCAGCGGGCTGATTTCGAGCACCTCGCATTTTTCCCAGGCGGGGGCGATCCAGGCGTGCAGGTAGACGGTGCGCAGCTCGGCGTCCTCGATCAGCGTGATGCTGTGCGGCATGTTGGCCGGCACCCAGAGCGCGCGCGAGGGCGGCACGATGTAGCTGCCGTCCTGCGTGCTCAGGCGGATCACGCCGCGGGTGGAGAAAGTGAGCTGTGGCCACGGATGCTCGTGCAGCTCGACCAGCGTGTCCGCGCTCAGGAAGTGCTCCTTGGCGCGCAGCGGGCGCACCGCGTCCGGCGCGTAGAGGTGCGGCGTGAGAGAGGCGACGCTGGTGATCGGGGCAGGGGCTGCGCCGCGCGGCCTGGCGGGCGCGGTGCTCCTGGAGGTGGATGAGGCGGCGCTTGGCATGGTTTCGACAAATGTTGTCGCTGTATCGCCATTCTGCCGCGTCTCCGGCGCATAGCATCGATCCCTGCCCCGTTTTTTTGTAGCAATCCATGTCTTCCACTTCGTCAACGACCGCCGCTTCTCCTCCCAACACGACCTTGCGCACCGACGCCAAGCTGATCGGACTCGTCGGTCTGGCCCACGCGGTCAGCCATTTCAGCCAGCTCATCCTGGCGCCGCTGTTCCCGTGGCTCAAGGACGCGTTCAACGTGAGCTATGTCGAATTGGGCGCGGTGCTCACGGTGTTCTTCGTGGTTTCGTGCATGGTGCAGGCGGCCTCGGGCTTCATCGTCGACAAGCTGGGCCCGCGGCCGGTGCTGTTCGTCGGATTGGGCGCGCTGGGCCTGGCGGCTTTCGGCTACGCCGCGGCACAGAGCTACTGGATGCTGCTGGTGTGCGCGGTGGTCGGCGGCATCGGCAACGGCGTGTTCCACCCGGTGGACTACACGCTGTTCAACCGCAAGGTCGCGCCGACGCGGCTGGGCCACGCCTACAGCGTGCATGGCATCACCGGCAGCCTGGGCTGGGCGCTGGCGCCGGCCTTCGTCGTGCCGATCGCCATCGCGTACTCGTGGCGCGTGGCGCTGGCCTCGGCGGGTGTCGTGGCGCTCGTGGTGCTGCTGGTGCTGTGGGCGTACCGCAGCGTGCTGTCGCTCGACGCGGCGGCCGTGCACAAGGCCACGGGGCAGGGCGAGCCCGCGCCGGTCGGCGGCGAGTTCGACTTCCTGCGCATTCCTGCTGTGTGGATGTGCTTCGGTTTCTTCTTCTTCTATGCCGCCGTGATCAGCGTGGTGCAGACCTTCGCGCCGGTGGCCGCCGGGCACCTGCATGCGGTGCCGGTGGCGCTGGTGGCGGTGTGCCTCACGGTCTACATGGTCGCTAGCGCGGCGGGCATGGTGGTAGGGGGCTTCCTGGCTTCCGATCCGTCGCGCTGCGAGCGCATCGTGGGTGCGGGCTTCGGCATTGCGGCCGCACTGGCGCTGGTGCTGGCGTTTGCGAGCTTTCCGCCGATCGTGGTGCCGGTGCTGTTCGGCGCCATGGGTTTTGTCTCGGGCGTCGCCGGGCCGTCGCGCGACCTGCTGGTGAAGAGGTCGACGCCGCCCAATGCGACGGGGCGCGTCTACGGCGTGGTGTATGCGGGGCTCGACATCGGGCAGGCCCTGGCGCCGCTGGTGTTCGGGCGGCTGATGGACCATGGGCAGTACACGAGCGTGATCGTGGGGCTGGCGCTGGTGCAGGGGGTGCTGATTGCCAGCGCGTTCAATGTGCGCCGCGTGCGGCGTACCGTGCTGGTGCCGGTCTCGGCCTGAGCCGCGCTCTCTTGGTTGAAGTGCGGTCGATATCATCGGCCGCATGCAAGCCTTGTACGTCTACGTGATCGCCGGAGCCGTGCTGGCGGGCTTCGTGCAGGGCCTGTCGGGCTTCGCGTTCGGGCTGGTGGCGATGTCGGTCTGGGCGTGGACGCTGGAGCCGCAGCTCGCGGCAGTGCTTGCGCTTTTCGGGGCGCTCACGGGGCAGGTGATCGCGGCAGTGACCGTGCGGCGTTCTTTCGACAGGAACATTCTCTGGCCGTTCGTGTTGGGCGGGCTGGTGGGAGTGCCGTTCGGTGTCTGGCTGCTGCCGCACCTCGACCTTGTCGTTTTCAAGCTGTGCCTCGGCGTGCTGCTGGTGCTGTGGTGCCCGGCGATGCTGATGTCGCAGCATCTGCCGAAGGTTTCGTTCGGTGGGCGTGCGGCTGATGGAGTGGCCGGCGCCATCGGTGGTGCGATGGCGGGCATCGGTGGGTTCTCGGGGGCCATACCCACGCTCTGGTGCACGCTGCGCGGCTTTCAGCGCGACACGCAGCGCGCAGTGATCCAGAACTTCAATCTGTCGATGCTGATGGTGGCGTTTGCCGTGCATGTGTTCAGCGGGAGCATCGAGCGCTCCGTGGTGCCGCTGCTGGGCCTGGTCGCGTTGGCCGTCGCGGTGCCGGTTCTGCTCGGTGCGCGGCTGTATATCGGGATCAGCGAGGTGGCGTTCCGCAAGCTGGTGCTCGGGTTGCTGACAGCTTCGGGAGTGGCCATGCTGGCTTCGTCCGTGCCCGCCCTGTTGCAGCGGGGATAAGCCTGTGCTCGGGGAAGGTACTCACCGGGGCAGCGCCAGGGCAAACGGCAGGCTCACGACACCCAGCAAGGTGGACAGCGTCACCAGCCCCGCCACATAGGGCCCGTTGTAGCCCATGCGCGCAGCCAGCACATAAGCGCTCGAAGCCGTAGGTACAGCCGAAAAAGCCATCAGCACCGAAGCCTGGGTCGCATCCAGCCGCAATGCCAGCGCCAGCCCCCATGCAACCAGCGGCAGCAGCAGATGCCGTATCGCCAGCACCGAAGTGGCCAGCACCTTGCCTGCCCCCAGCGTGGAGAACTTCATTCCCGCCCCTGCGGCCAGCAGTCCCAATGCCAGCGATGCAGCCCCGATGCGCGTCAGCGTCGGCGTCGCCCATGTCGGCACGGCAAGGCCCAGCACATTCGCGAGCAGGCCGGCCACCGTTGCGACGATCAGCGGGTTGCGCACGAGCTGCCGCACGAATCCGGTCTGCGCATGCCGTGTCATCGGCCACACGGCTGCGATGTTGAAGATGGGCACGCAAACGCCGATGAGCACCGCGATCAGCAGCAGGCCTTCAGACCCCGCCAGCCGCTCCGCCAGCGCAAGGCAGATGAACGAGTTGAAGCGGAAGGCAATCTGTGCGCTGGCCGCGTGGTCGCGCCGGTCGATGTGCGTGCGCAGGCCCGGAACGAAGGGCAGGGCGTAGGCCAACGCGATGCCGCAGACACCGACGCCGACGCCCGCCGTGAGCAGGCTCGACGTGGCACCAAAATCCAGCGGACTGCGCACGATCGAGTGGAACAGCAGCACGGGAAAAAGAAAGTAGTAAACCAGGCTCTCGACCTGGTCCCACACGCGGCGGTCGAGGGCGGTGTAGCGGCACAGGAGCCAACCGATGGCGATGAGGGAGAAGTCGGGGAAAAGCAGCTGAGCGTAATTCACCGCTTCGAGGATAAACCCGCTTGACCATGGGTAATCCACAGCACGAGGACTGCCCCTGAGCCGCTAGCATCCGGGCTTCGTTTTTCGACATCAATCAGATCAAGGAGTTTTCGATGCAACGTCGTCAATGGAGCACGCTGGTGGGAGCTGCGGCACTGGTCGCGGTGGCGGGCCAGAGCTTTGCACAGGGCTATCCGAACAAGCCTGTCGAGCTGAGCGTTCCGTTCGCACCGGGCGGCACGACGGACATCGTGGCGCGCGTGATCTCCGACCCGCTGGGCAAGGTGCTCGGCCAGCCGGTGGTGGTGATCAACCGCGCCGGTGGCGGCGGCATCGTCGGCGCGGCCGAAACGGCGCGCGCGACGCCCGACGGCTACAAGCTCGGCGTTGCCACGGTGTCGAGCACGGCGGCCAACCCGGCCATCAACCCCAAGGTGCCGTACGACCCGATCAACGACTTCACGCCGATCATCAACATCGCGGCCACGCCGAACATCATCGCGGTCAACCCGAGCTTCCCCGCCAAGAACTACGCCGAGTTCGTGGCCGAGATCAAGAAGAATCCCGGCAAGTATTCGTACGCCTCGTCGGGCACGGGCGGTATCGGCCACCTGCTGATGGAGCTGTACAAGAGCCTGACCAACACCTTCATCACGCACATCCCGTACCGCGGCGCGGGTCCGGCGCTGAACGACGTGGTGGCCGGCCAGGTGCCGATCATGTTCGATAACATCCCCTCGGCCATGCCCTTCATCACCAGCGGCCGGCTGGTCCCGATCGTGGTGTCGGCACCGCAGCGCCTGGCCGCGCTGCCGAACGTGCCGACCTTCAAGGAAGTGGGCCTGGAGCCGGTGAATCGCATGGCCTACTACGGCATCCTCGGCCCGAAGGGCCTGCCGAAGGAAGTGGTCGACAAGATCAGCGCCGGCGTGAAGAAGGCGGTGGAAGAACCGGCCGTGCGCAAGCGCATCGAGGACACGGGCTCGCTGATCGTCGCCAACACGCCGGAGCAGTTCGCCGCGCAGATCAAGGCCGAGTACGAGGTCTACAAGCAGGTCGTGAAGAAGCAGAACCTGAAGCTCGACTGAAGATTTTTTTCCCGCACCCCGAAGCCGCCCGCATGCCGGGCGGCTTTTTCTTTTGTTATCTTGCACGGCATGACCGAGGCCTCTCCGCAGATACAGACGCAGACATCCGATATCGACGACTTCATCGACACGCTCTGGCTGGAAGACGGCCTGTCGAAGAACACGCTGGCCGCCTACCGCCGCGATCTCGCGCTGTTCGCGCAGTGGCTCGATGCGCAGCGCAACGGTGCCGGGCTCGATGCCGCGAAAGAGACCGACCTGCAAGCCTACATGGGTGCACGCCTGTCGACCAAGGGCAAGGCCACTTCGGCCAACCGCCGGCTCACGGTGTTCAAGCGCTACTACCGTTGGGCGCTGCGCGAGCGCCGTGTCGTGGCGGACCCGAGCATCCGGCTTGCGCCAGCGCGGCAGATGCCGCGCGCCATCAAGACGCTGTCGGAAAAACAGGTCGACGACCTGCTGGCCGCGCCCGACGTCGAATCGCCGCTCGGCCTGCGTGACCGCGCGATGCTCGAGCTGATGTACGCGAGCGGCCTGCGCGTGAGTGAACTGGTGGCGCTCAAGGCCATCGACATGAGCCTCAACGACGGCGTGCTGCGTGTGCTGGGCAAAGGCAACAAGGAACGGCTCGTGCCCTTCGGCGGTGAGGCGCGGCGCTGGATCGAGCGCTATCTCGAGGAGTCGCGCCCCCTCATCCTCGACGGGCAACAGACGTCCGACCTGTTCGTGACCGCACGCGGCGCCGGCATGACGCGCGTGATGTTCTGGATCATCGTGAAGAAGCACGCCACCGCGGCGGGCATCCACGTGCCGCTGTCGCCGCACACGCTGCGCCATGCCTTTGCCACGCACCTGCTGAACCACGGGGTCGACCTGCGCGCGGTGCAGTTGCTGCTGGGCCATGCCGACATCTCGACCACCACCATCTACACCCACGTGGCGCGCGAGCGGCTGAAGCAATTGCACGCGCAGCATCATCCGCGCGGCTGAGCGCACCACACAAGCCCGCGGCCCGGCAATGCGATGACGCTGGCGCGCCTGCTTCAACATCGCTGATTCGCCAGGGCCGACAATGCGGTGGAAAGGTCCAGGCTCATTCGCGAGCGCAAGCCGCCGCTGGACCGATGCAACCCACGTAGACGATCGACAGGAATCCCCATGAATTTCCTCGCTTCCTCGAAGCCTTCGCACCGCACGGCAACCCGGCTCCTCGCAGCCGCGGCACTGTGCGCTGCCTCGGGTGCGCACGCACAGGCCATTCCCAAGACGGTGCGCCTCATCGTGGCGTACCCCGCGGGCGGCGTCAGCGACGTCGTTGCGCGTGCGCTCGGCGACAGGCTCGCGGCGCAACTGGGCGTCACGGTGATCGTCGACAACCGGGCCGGCGCGAGCGGCGCCATCGGCATGGACGCCGTCGCCAAGGCCGCGCCCGATGGCGCGACGCTGGGCTTCTCGGCGATCAGCCCGCTGGTGCTGAGCCCGCACCTCGGCAAGCTGCCCTTCGATCCATTGAAGGACATCGCGCCGGTGGCGAGCGTGATGTATTCGCCGGTGCTGCTGATCGCCACGCCGGCCAGCAAGGCGAAGGATTTCCGCGCGCTCATCGCCGATGCGAAGGTGCAGCCGGGCGCGCTGCGCTGGGCCACGTCGGGGCCGGCTTCGCTGGGTCATATCGTGCTGGAGCAGTTGCGCTCGGCGGCGGGGGTCGACATCACGCACGTGCCGTACAAGGGCGGCGGCCAGCAGCTGAACGACGCCATCGGCGGGCAGTTCGAGATTCTCTCGACCAATGCGAGTCCGACGCTCACGTCCCACATCCAGTCGGGCAAGCTGCGTCCGCTGGCCGTCGGTGCGCCGGCGCGGCTCGAGAGCCTGCCCCAGGTGCCCACGCTGGGCGAACTGGGCTACAGCGCGGCGAACATCAATTCGCTGTTCGGCGTCTTCGCACCCGCGGCCACGCCGCCCGCGCTGATTGCCAGGTACAACGCCGAGATCAACAAGGCCCTGGCCAGCGCCGAGCTGCGCGCCAGGCTCGCGGCCACCGACAACGTGCCGACCGGCGGCACTTCGGCTGCGTTTGCGAAAGAGATCGCCAGCGAGTTCGAAAGCAACGGCCGCATCATCAAGGCCGCGGCCATCAAGGCGGATTGACCCTGCTGATTGCGGCTTGAAATTCCCTACCTTATAGTTGGTAGATGACCTCCGCCACAGCCCTTGTCACCGGCAGCACCCGCGAGCAGATCCTCGCGGTGGCGCGCGGCTTCATCGAAACGCGTTCCTACCTGGGCTTCAGCTTCCAGGATGTGGCCGACGCGGTCGGCGTTCGCAAGGCCAGCCTGTACCACCACTTTCCGACCAAGGAGGCGCTGGGCATCGCGGTGATCCGCGGGGCCACGCAGAGCTTCAAGGACTGGGACGCGGGCCGGGCGCGCGAGCCCAAGGACGCGCTCGAATCGTATTTCCGCATGTACCGCAACACGCTGAAGGCGGGATCGGGCATGTGTCCAGCGGGAGCATTGGCGCCCGGATGGGGCGTGATCAACGACGAACTGCGCCAGGCCGTGCAGGAACTGCGCAATACGCAGGTGACGTGGCTCACCGGGGTGCTGGGCGCACTGATGCCGGCGCGAAAGAAGGGCACCTCGGTCGCTTCGCTGGCCGCCTATGTGTTTTCCGTCTGTCAGGGCGCGCTGCTGTCGGCGCGCATGACGGGCCGCGTGGACGACTTCGATGAAGCCATCGCGCAACTCAGGAGTTCATTGCCGGGCTGACCGCCCGGCCCAACGCGGGCACGCCACGGCGTGCTTATTTTTTGACCTCAATGCCTACCGATTGGATGGTAGTTTAAATTTGCTGGAGAACCTTCATGAAAGCCGTCATTTCCGCCTACGCCCGTTCCCCTTTCCATTTCTCGAAGAAGGGCTCCCTCGCCGAGGTGCGGCCCGACACGCTGGCTGCCGGCGTGGTGCGCGGCCTGCTGCAGCGCACGGACCTCGACCCTGCGCTGCTCGAAGACCTGATCCTCGGCTGCGCGTACCCTGAAGCCTCGCAGGGCAACAACCTCGCGCGCATCGTCGGGCTGCTGGCCGGCCTGCCGCACGAAGTGGGCGGCATGACGGTGAACCGCTTCTGCGGCTCGTCGATGCAGGCCGTGCACATTGCTGCCGCGCAGATCGAGGCAGGCATGGGCGAGGCCTTTTTGTGCGTCGGCGTGGAGTCGATGACGATGGTGCCGCAGGGCGGCTTCAACTTCTCGCCCAACCCCGAGCTGAAGGAGGGCACCGATGCCTATATCTCGATGGGCGAGACGGCCGAGAACGTGGCGCAGCGCTGGAGCGTGAGCCGTGCCGACCAGGAAGCCTTCGCGGTGGAATCGCACCGCAAGGCGGCCGAAGCGCGCTCGCAAGGCCGGCTGGCGGGCGAGATCGTGCCGGTGCGCCTCGTCTCCGGCGACATCGTCGATGCCGATGGCTGCATCCGGCCGACCACCTCGGCCGAGGCGCTGGCGAACCTCAAGCCCGCGTTCCGCCCAGACGGCGTGGTGACGGCCGGCACCTCGTCGCCGCTGACCGATGGCGCTGCTGCGGTGCTCGTCACCAGTGACGCCTTCGCCGCGAAGCACGGCCTGCAGGCGCTGGCGCGCATCAGGTCGTTCGCGACCGTGGGCGTCGATCCTGCCATCATGGGCATCGGTCCCATCCCCGCGACCCGCAAGGCACTGGCGCGCGCCGGCCTGAGCGCAGCCGACCTCGACGTGATCGAGATCAACGAGGCGTTCTCGTCGCAGGCGCTGGCCTGCATCCGCGACCTGGGCCTCGACCCCGCGAAGATCAACCTCGACGGCGGCGGCTTGTCCATCGGCCATCCGCTCGGCGCGACCGGCGCACGCATCACGGGCAAGGCGGCGTCGCTGCTGGTGCGCGAGAAGGGCCGCTTTGCGCTGGCCACGCAATGCATCGGCGGTGGGCAGGGCATCGCGACCATCCTCGAGCGCGTCTGATCGTCCGAGAATGGGAAGTCCGTCACAACGAGGAGACCCCCATGGCCAAGCTGTACCTTGAAGACCTGAAGGTCGGTGACCGTTTCCAGAGCGGCGAACACCTGCTCGACGTGGCACAGATCAAGGCCTTCGCGCAGCAGTTCGACCCGCAGCCCTTCCACACCGACGAAGAGGCCGCAAAGAGCACCTTCTTCGGCGGCCTTGCGGCAAGCGGCTGGCACACGGCCGCGCTCACGATGAAGCTGCTGGTCGACAGTGGCATTCCCTTGGCGGACGGCATCATCGGTTCGGGCGGCGAACTGCAATGGCCCAAGCCGACGCGACCCGGCGACGTGCTGCATGTGGTGAGCGAAGTGCTCGACATCACGCCTTCGCGCTCCAAGCCCGGCCGGGCGATGGTGACGATGCGCTGCCAGACGCGCAACCAGCACGGCGAGGTGCTCCAATACTTCACGCCGAAGCTGGTGGTGCACGCGCGGCCGGCATAGGCCACGGGCCTTCAGCGCTTGTCCGGGTGCGCCGTCGCCGAGAGCTGGCGCAATTCCTCGGTGCTGAACCCCGCCCGCCTGCGCGCTTCGAGGTTGAAAGGCGGCTTGTGCCGCGGCGCGTCGTAGCGCGCCACCAGCGCGGGGTAGGTCGCTTCGGCATCGAGGCCCGCGCCGTCGCACAGCCAGCGGTACCAGTGGTTGCCGATGGCCACGTGGCCCACTTCGTCGCGCAGGATGACGTCGAGGATCTCGACCGCGCGCAGCGCATCGGGTGTGTTCACGCGCTTCAGCTTGGCCTGGATCAGCGGCGTGGCATCGAGCCCGCGCGCTTCGAGCGTGCGCGGCACCAGCGCCATGCGCGCGAGCACGTCGTCCTTCGTTTTCTCGCACATGTTCCAGAGCCCGTCGTGGCCGGGGAAGTCGCCGTAGCGATACCCCATGTCCTGCAGGTGCGCATGCAGCAGCGTGAAGTGCAATGCTTCTTCGTCGGCCACGCGCAGCCAGTCGCGGTAGTAGGCCTCGGGCATCCCGTCGTAGCGCCACACCGCGTCGAGCGCGAGGTTGATCGCGTTGAACTCGATGTGGCAGATCGAATGGATCAGCGCGGCCCGGCCCTCGGGCGTGAAGGGCGAGCGTTTCTGCACGGCGGTGGCGGCCACGCGCAGCGGCCGTTCGGGGCGGCCCGGCACGCCGAGATCGTCGCCCTCGGTGCGGATCGGCGCAGTTGCTATGGAATCGGTAGCGGCCAGCGCAACGGTAGCGCGTGTTGCAGCCACCTTTTGTTCAGGATCGGTCAGTCGCAGCGCGGCCAGCGCGCTCAATCGGGGGTGCATCCCTACAATTCTAGTTTTTGCCCCGGAGACTCCACGATGGCCCTCTATGAACTCGACGGCGTTGCGCCGCAACTCGGTACCGGCGCGTGGGTTGCCGACAGTGCGGAGGTCATCGGCGACGTGCGGCTGGGCGCCAACGCCAGCATCTGGTTCGGCGCCGTGCTGCGCGGCGACAACGAGACCATGACCATCGGACGCAACAGCAACGTGCAGGACATGTCGACGCTGCATTCCGATCCCGGCAGCCCGCTGACCATCGGCGAGAACGTCACCATCGGCCACCAGGTCATGCTGCACGGCTGCACCATCGGCGACAACTCGCTGATCGGGATCCAGGCGGTGGTCTTGAATAACGCGAAGATCGGCCGCAACTCGATCGTTGGCGCCGGCAGCGTCGTGACCGAGGGCAAGGAGTTTCCCGACAACTCGCTGATCTTCGGTTCGCCCGCCAAGGTCATGCGCACGATCAGCGACGAAGACGTCGCCCGCTTGCGCCACGGTGCCGAGCACTATGTGAAAAACGCCGTTCGCTATGCGAAGGGCCTGAAGAAAATCGCCTGATCCACAGGCCCAGCAGAAAGAAGATCCGTTTTGAGCGAGCTGCACAAATTCCTGTTCGATGGCCTGCCGGTGCGCGGCATGATCGTGCGCCTGACAGATGCGTGGCAGGAGATCCTGGCGCGGCGCGCCTCCAACACCGCCACCGGGGCCTATCCGCCGCCCGTGGCCGAGCTGCTGGGCGAAATGACGGCCGCGGCCACGCTGATGCAGTCCAACATCAAGTTCAACGGCGCGCTGATCCTGCAGATCTTCGGCGACGGTCCCGTGAAGGTCGCAGTGGCCGAGGCCAAGCCCGACCTGAGCCTGCGCGCCACCGCCAAGGTGATCGGCGAGCTCCCGGCCGATGCGCACCTGCCCGACATGGTCAACGTGAACAACAAGGGCCGCTGCGCCATCACGCTCGACCCCAAGGACAAGCTGCCGGGCGCCACGCCGTACCAGGGCGTGGTGCCGCTTTTTGGCGACGGCGGCGAGAAGCTGGGCAAGCTCAGCGACGTGCTGCAGCACTACATGCTGCAGAGCGAGCAGCTCGACACCACGCTGGTGCTCGCGGCCGACGACAAGGTCGCGGCCGGCCTGCTGATCCAGCGCCTGCCGGTGAAGGGCGAGGGCAACCTCGAAGGCACTTCCGGCACCTCGGACAAAGACCACGACCAGGCCAACGAAGACCAGATCGGCCGCAACGAGGACTACAACCGAATCTCGATCCTCGCCTCGAGCCTGACGCGCGACGAACTGCTCACGCTCGACGTCGAGACCATCCTGCGCCGCCTGTTCTGGGAAGAAAAGTTGCTGCGCTTCGAGCCGCAGGCCGGCCTGCAAGGCCCGCATTTCGCGTGCACCTGCGGGCGCGAGCGCGTGGCGCAGATGATTCGCGGGCTGGGCGCGGAGGAGGCCGAAAGCATCCTCGCGGAGCGCGGCGACATCGAGGTGGGCTGCGACTTCTGCGGCAAGCAGTACCGCTTCGACGCGATCGATGCGGCACAGCTGTTCACGCCGCTCGGCGACCAGATCCCGGGCAGCCCGGTCGTCCAGTAAGCGACGGCTGGCCATTCTGGCCAGCGCAGCACCTTGACCGTCGCGGCAAGGTGCTCGTCGGAACGCATTCCGCGGTTCCGAAGGCCACGCACCGACAACGCTCGCGAACGCCGTCTGCGAGCCCCGCCGTCGGCTGGGCCGACGCGACCGATTTCTTTCCATCCTGCGGATCCCCGCCATTGCGACACAGGTCGCTCAGGGCAAACCCGAGCTTGCCGTGCGCTGCGGCATGGCACACATTATGCAAATGGATTTGCGAATTTGAAGTTACTGCAAATTCAATTGCACCAATTCGGTGAGCTCTTACTCCGGAAGGATTGTCATGAAGAAACTCGTTCTCCGACTGCTCGCGGCAGCGGTCGTCGCCACGTCGATCGTCGCCCCCGCCACGGCGGCCGGCCCATTGCTCGTTGCCGTCGACACGGCCTTCGTTCCCTTCGAATTCAAGGAGGGCGACAAGTACGTGGGCTTCGACATCGACCTGTGGGACGCCGTCGCCAAGGAACTGAAGCTCGAGTACAAGCTGCAGCCGATGGACTTCAACGGAATCCTCCCCGCGCTGCAGACGAAGAACGTCGACGTGGCGCTGGCCGGCATCACCATCAAGGAGGAACGCAAGAAAGCCATCGACTTCTCCGACGGCTACTACGACAGCGGATTCATTCTCATGGTGCCCACAGCCAGCAAGATCGCCGGTGTGGCGGACCTGAAGGGCAAGACACTGGCCATCAAGACGGGCACCTCCGCCGCTGACTACGCCAAGGCCAATTTCGCGGGCACCGAACTGCGCCAGTTCCCGAACATCGACAACGCCTACCTGGAACTGATGACCGGCCGCGTCGATGCCGCCATGCACGACACACCGAACGTCCTTTACTACATTGCGACCGCCGGCGCGGGCAAGGCCAAGGCCGTCGGTCCGCAGATGATGGCGCAGCAGTACGGCATCGGCTTCCCCAAGGGCAGCCCGCTGGTGGCGCAGGTGAACACGGCGCTCGCCAGGATCAAGGCCGACGGCCGCTACGCCGCGATCTACCGCAAGTGGTTCAAGACCGAGCCGCCGAAGGCCTGAGCATGGATTTCGACTGGTCAGTGATCGCCGGCGCCATGCCGGCATTGTTGAAGGGCGCCCAGCTGACGGTGCTCATCACCGTGGCGGGCCTGGTGGGCGGCACGCTGCTGGGCGTGCTGTTCGGCCTGATGCGCGCCTATGGGAACCGCTTCGTCGCCAGCCTCGGCTTTGCCTACGTGGGCCTCGTGCGGGGCACGCCCATCGTGGTGCAGGTCATGTTCATCTACTTCGCCTTGCCCGGCCTGCTGGGCGTGCGCGTGGACCCGATGACGGCGGCCATTGCCTCCATCGTCATCAACTCCGGCGCCTACATCGCGGAGATCGTCCGCGGCGCGTTCCTCTCGGTGCCGAAGGGCCTGAGCGAGGCGGGGCTGGCGATGGGCCTGCCGCGCTGGCGCGTGCTGGCCTTCGTCGTCGGCCCGGTTGCGTTCCGGCGCATGACGCCGGCGCTCGGCAATCAATTCATCGTGAGCCTCAAGGACACCTCGTTGTTCATCGTCATCGGTGTCGGCGAACTGACCCGCCAGGGACAGGAAATCATGGCGGCCAATTTCCGGGCCATCGAGATCTGGACCGCGGTCGCCGTGATCTATCTCCTGCTGATCGGCGTGCTGACGCTGGGCCTGCGGACTGTCGAAAGAAGGATGCGCATCCTGTGAACATCGTCGAATTCAAGAATGTCGAGAAGCACTTCGGCGCCAATGTGGTGCTCGATCGCGTGAACCTGCAGATCCGCCCGGGCGAAGTCGTCGTGCTGATCGGTCCCTCGGGCTCGGGCAAGTCGACGCTGCTGCGCTGCATCAACGCGCTCGAGCAGATCAATGGCGGCGACCTGCTGGTGGACGGGCTGAGCGTGCGCGGCGGCAATGCCGTGGCGCGTGAGATCCGCCAGGAAGCGGGCATGGTGTTCCAACAGTTCAATCTGTTTCCGCAGATGACGGCGCTCGAGAACGTCGCGTTCGGGCCGCGGCAGGTGCGCGGCGCCTCCAGGTCGCAGGCGCAGGCCCTGGCGGCGGAACTGCTCGCCAAGGTGGGCCTCGCCGAGCGCATGCACCACTATCCGAGCGAGCTCTCCGGCGGGCAGCAGCAACGCGTTGCCATTGCACGCGCACTGGCCGTCAGGCCGAAGCTGATGCTGTTCGACGAGCCGACCTCCGCGCTCGACCCGGAACTGCGCCAGGAGGTGCTGCGCGTCATGCAGTCGCTTGCCGAGGAGGGCATGACGATGGTCGTCGTGACCCACGAGATGCAGTTCGCCCGAAAGGTCGGGACACGGCTGATCTTCATGGAGCACGGCCACATCACGGTCGACGGGCCGCCGGCGCAACTGCTGGACAACCCGCCGAACCAACGCCTGCGCGATTTTCTTCAGCACGTGGAGTGACATGCCGACATTGAATTACCTTGAGGCCGGGGGATCGCCCTTCGAAACGGGGCGCATGCTCGGCCGCTTCGGCGCCGCGGCCCTGCAGGACTATGCGCGGCATTCGCCCGCCTGGGCGACGGTGATGCGCCATCGTGGCGCACCCGCAGCCGAGGCGATGGCCACCTTGGTGCGCACGCGTTTTCCGCGCATCTGGGACGAGCTGCAGGGCCTCGCCGCCGGGCTGGAACTGCCGTTCGAAGACGTGTTCCTGTGGAACAGCCGCGGCGACTTGTGGGCCATGGCACCGGACGGTTGCACCACGGTGCAGGAAGCGGGTGCGCTGCGCCGCATCACCCACAACGAAGACGGCGATCCGGCCTTCGCGGGACATTGCGCGATCGCGGTGTGTGCGGTGGAAGGCGGGGCGTCCTTCGCGTCCTTCGTCTATCCGGGATCGCTGCCGGGCCACACCTTCGCCGTGACCGAGGGCGGCTTCGCGATGACGGTCAACAACCTGCGATGCCTGAAGGTGCGGCCCGGCGTCCCACGGATGGTTCTCACGCGGGCACTGCTCGAAGCGGCCAGCCTGCGCGAGGTGCGCGCGCTGCTTGCATCGAACGAACGTGCAGGCGGCTTCCACCTGACCGTGGCGCACCGGTCCACGCCCGAACTGCTCAGCGTGGAGTTCAGCTCAGAAGCCTGTTCGGTCGTCGAGGTCGCTGGCCGGAGGCTGCATGCCAACCACGCGCTGCATGCCGCGCTGAGCGATCTGCCGCAGATCGTCACCGGCTCGTCGCGGCACCGGCAACTGCGCGGCGATGCCTTGCTGGCCGACGGCGATCCGCTGCGCCTGCTGGCCGACAGCGGTGATGCGTCGTTCCCGATCCTGCGCACCGATCCGGCCGACAGCGACGGCGAGAACACGATGGCGACCGCGGACATCCGCATCGGCCCTTCGTGCGTCGAATGGCAGGTGTACGAGCATCCAGCGCAGCCGCCGCGGTTCCATATGATCGACGGCCATGCAAGCATCGAAAAAAGCCAGCGAACCCAACCCACCTGACGCCGAGAACGATGGCGCTTCGCCGCCTCGAACGGTCGAGGCACTGCGTGCGCTGACGGTGCGCGTGGGGCGGGGCGATGCGCTGATTTCGATGGGCGGCAAGGCGCACAGCGTGCTAGCGCGCCTGGTCGAGCGACCGGAAGAGGTTGCCGTGCGCACGATCACCGAACTCGCCGAATCCCTGGGCGTGAACGCGTCGACGCTGACGCGTCTGGCGACTCGTCTCGGCTATGCCGGCTTCGTCGATTTCCAGACGGTGTTCCGCGACGGGCTGGCGTCCCGGCACCGCCATTTCTACAGCGAGCAGGCCGGCCGCCTGGTCGCGCATGCCTCGGAGCGCTCGCAGTCGGATGGGCCCGGGCAGCGCCCGGAGATCGACACCATGGTGCAGATTGCCAAGGACTCGATCGCCAACACCGAAGGCTTCCTCGCGCAGCTCTCGGCCGACGAACTGCAGCAGGCGGCCCGGCTGCTGGCCACGGCCCCGCGGGTTCGGGTGCATGGTCTTCGGCAGTTCAGCGCGTTGGCAAGTTTCCTGGCCTATGGGTTGGCGATGGTGCGCGGCGACGTGGCCCTGCTCGATCCGCACGGGCTGGGCGTGGCCGAGGGGCTGGCCCAGTTGCAGCCCGGCGACCTCGTGGTGGTGACGAGCGTCGAGCCCTACACGCGCAGCATCGCCGAGACGGCGGCCGCTGCCGCCAAGGCCGGCGTGATCGTCATCGCCATCACCGACCACCGCGCGTCGCCGCTCGCGGCCTTCGCGAAGCACGCCTTCTTCGTGCCGCACGGCAGCACCTTCTTCAGCAATTCGATGGGCGCCTATGTCATCTTCTGCGAAGGCCTGCTGAACCTGGTCGCGACCAGCCTGGGCAAGAAGGCGCTGAAGGCGCTCGAACGGCGAGAGCGCTTCATCGCAGACCTGGGCATCGAGTAGCACTGCGCGTCGAGGCGCGCACGTTCGGCATTCAATCGTCGAAGCCGCCGAACACGATGTCGGGTGCGCTGGTGTTGTGGCGCGAAGGCTGGCTGCGCCCGAAGCGAACGTGCGTGGCGTTGAGCGACTTGACCTCGGGCAACGGCAGGGTTTGCGCCGCGGCCTGCGGCGCTGACTGCCAGCGCACCTCGCTCACGTCGGCGTTGTCGGGCGCGACGTACATCGAGCGCAGCACCGCGAAGGGCTGAGCGCTCGCGGTGGGCTTCGAGAGCGTCACGTCGAGCGCGGTGCGTGTGCGGCTGATTTCGTCCACGCGCACCACGGCGCTGCCGCCGTCGGTGAAGCGCACCTGGATGGCCAGCGGCCGGGGCACGATGCGGATCGACGCGATGTTCACCACCGGCCGCGCCGCCGCCTCGACCGGGCCGAGCAGGAACGACGAGCCATACGCCCCGTCGCCGAAGCGGGCCTCGGGCAGCGGCTTGATGCGCCAGTAGCCATCGGACGGGTAGAGAACGATCGCTTCAAGCGCTTTGCCGTTCTCTTTTTTGAACACCTGCAGCAGGTGAAAGCCGCCGTCCTTGCGCTTGCCGATCTGCACGGGCACGCGCTGCGGCCGCCAGAAGGTGGGCAGTGTCATGCCGACGATGCGCCACTGCGCGTTGTCCATCAGCACGACGGTGCGTTTGCGGAAGCGGTGCGCCGGGTCGGTCGGGTGGGCCCCGCCGTCGAAGTTGCAGCCCGAGAAGTCGGGCTTGGTGACGTCGTCGCCGACCTTGTCGAGGTAGTCGGGCTGCAGTGCCTCGATGCGCAGGCGGCGGATCCCGTCGCCGCGCAAGGTCAGCGACACGTTGTCTTCCTCTGCGCAGGCGGTGGTCGTGGTGCCGTTCTCGACGGTGGCGGCGACAGGGGCTGCGGTAGCCGGCAGCAGCGCGGCGAAGGCGCTGCAGATCAGGGCGACACGCGCGACGGAACGATGAGGCATCGGGTCTCCGGTGATGGGATGGGGCGCGCTACTCGCGGCGCGCGATCAGGTCGCTGAAAAGCTTATGTTCGCATTCCGGGTCGGAACACTTCTCGCAAGGCCATGACCACGAGGCGGGCTTCGCGTCGGACTGGGTGTGCGCGCGGGGCCGGCCCTCGCTGCCGGCGATGGAATTGATGGCGTTCCAGGCATTGGCGAGCCGCTCGCCGCCCGTGCCATGCACCACGGCGTACGAGAGCTTCGCGCCCGCGAGCGCGGCGCGCACCAGCGTGTCGGTGGGCTGGCGCGCGTGCGGGCCGTCGCGCATGTCGTCGGCCATCCAGGGCAGGTCGAGCGCGGTGAGCAGCGTGATGGCATAGCGCCGCTGCGCGGCCAGCGCGCTGTCGTAGAGCGTGGTGTCGGCGAACAGCTGCTCGCTGTAGACAGCCGTCATGAGCGCCGTGGTGTCGGCCACCACCACGCCGGAGGCGGCTGCGGCCTCGATGCGGCGGGTCTGCTCTTCGGCGATGGCCCGTTGCTCGTCGGGGCGCGGCGTGCGGGCTTCGCGTTCGCACCATTCGCGCAGGTACTCGCTCACCAGCATCGTCGGCGTGCCGCGGTCCTTCAGGCGCTGCGCGATGGCGCGGGCCAGCTCGGTCTTGCCGGTGCTCTCGGCGCCCACGAGTGCGATGACACAGCCGGTCGGCAGCGTGGGCGTCATGCGCGTACCGCCTCGGCCGGCATGCGCTGCCGCCACGCGACGTAGCCGGCCACGCTGAGCACGGCGAACACCGCATACAGGCCCACGGTGAGCCACAACCCTTTGTGGATGAACAGGCCCACGCTCACGATGTTCACGGCCAGCCAGATCAGCCAGTTCTCGATGAACTTGCGCCCGAGCAGGAACTGCCCGACCAGGCTCAGGCCGGTGGCGAAGCCGTCCCACCAGGGCACGTCGGTGTCGGTGAAACGGCGCAGGAAGAGGGCGACGGCCGGCCATGCCAGTGCGCAGGCGGCTAGAGTGAAAGCGATGCCGCGCGGCGAGAGCCGGGCGACATGCAAGGCGCTGCCGTCGGCCCGGTGGCCACGCAGCCATTGCGCCCAGCCCCACAGGGCGACGAAGGCGAAGAAGACCTGGAGCGAGGCATCGCCGTAGATGCGCGCCTTGGCGAACACCACGACGTAGAGCAGCGAACTGATGATGGCCAGCGGCCATCCCCAGTGAATCTCGCGCATGTTGCAGCCGACCATGCCGAGAGCCAGCACGGCTGCGATGAATTCGAGCCAGCTGACAGGAGAGCCCCAGAGCAGGAATGCCGGGGCCGAGAGAAGCTCGAGGATCAGGTTCACCCCCGGAGGGCACCGTCGCAGTCTGTGCGTGGGACACCGCGGAACCGGCTTTGCCGGGCCGCTGGTGTCGCCCCCTGGAAGGGGGTTGGCGAAGCGACACGAAGTGCGCGAAGACTGGGGGTCATCCTAGTGAGCGATCTGTACGAACACTTCGTTCGGTTTGACCATGCCGAGCTCCGCGCGCGCGCGCTCCTCGACCATCTCGAGGCCGTTCTTGAGGTCGTTGACCTCGGAGGTCAGGCGCTCGTTGGTCAGCGTGGCCTTGGCGTTGGCTTCTTTCTGGTCGGCCAGCTTGGTGCGCAGCTGGGCCACGTCGCGCACGCTGCCGCGCCCGTTCCAGAGCTGCCACTGCAGGATGGCCAGCAGGAGCAACAGGACGATCGGAGGAACGAGGCGGGCGCGCATGCCGCGTGGCGTCCGGGCGTTACTTCAGGTTGTAGAACGCGCCGCGGCCGGGGTACACGGCGATGTCGCCGAGATCTTCTTCGATGCGCAGCAGCTGGTTGTACTTGGCGATGCGGTCCGAACGCGAGAGCGAACCGGTCTTGATCTGGCCGGCGTTGGTGCCCACCGCGATGTCGGCGATGGTGCTGTCCTCGGTTTCGCCCGAGCGGTGCGAGATGACGGCGGTGTAGCCCGCGCGCTTGGCCATCTCGATGGCGGCGAAGGTTTCGGTCAGCGTGCCGATCTGGTTGATCTTGATGAGGATCGAGTTGGCGATGCCCTTGTCGATGCCCTCTTGCAGGATCTTGGTGTTGGTGACGAACAGGTCGTCGCCCACCAGCTGCACGCGCTTGCCCAGGCGTTCGGTCAGGTGCTTCCAGCCGTCCCAGTCGCCTTCGTGCATGCCGTCCTCGATGCTGATGATCGGGTACTTGTCGACCCAGTTCGCGAGCATGTCGGTCCAGCTTTCGGCCGTGAGCGAGAGGTTCTCGCCCGACAGCACGTACTTGCCGTCCTTGTAGAACTCGCTGGCCGCGCAATCGAGGCCCAGGGCGATCTGTTCGCCAGCGGTGTAGCCGGCCTTGTCGATGGCTTCCAGGATCAGCTGGATGGCTGCTTCATGGCTCTCGACGCTGGGGGCGAAGCCGCCTTCGTCGCCGACCGCCGTGCTGATGCCGCGATCGCCCAGGATCTTCTTCAGGGCATGGAACACTTCGGCGCCGTAGCGCACCGCCTCGCGGAAGCTCTTGGCGCCCACGGGGATGATCATGAACTCCTGCAGGTCGAGGCTGTTGTTGGCGTGCGCGCCGCCGTTGATGACGTTCATCATCGGCACCGGCAACTGCATGCCGCCCATGCCGCCGAAGTAGCGGTACAGCGGCAGGCCCGACTCTTCCGCAGCGGCGCGGGCCACGGCCATCGACACGGCGAGCGTGGCGTTGGCGCCCAGGCGGCCCTTGTTGTCGGTGCCGTCGAGGTCGATCATCGTGCGATCGAGGAAGGCCTGTTCGCTGGCGTCGAGGCCCAGCACGGCTTCCGAGATCTCGGTGTTGATGTTCTCCACGGCCTTGAGCACGCCCTTGCCGAGGTAGCGGCTCTTGTCGCCGTCGCGCAGCTCGATGGCCTCGCGCGAACCGGTCGATGCGCCCGAGGGCACGGCCGCGCGGCCCATGGTGCCCGATTCGAGCAGCACGTCGCACTCGACGGTGGGGTTGCCTCGGCTGTCGAGAATTTCGCGGCCGACGATGTCAACGATTGCACTCATCTTCTGTCTTTCTCTTTCTGGTCTCTTTGGCGGATGAATAAATGGGGATCAGAGGCCCTCGACGGCGATCATGTTCATGATCGCGGCGCCGGCACGCGCCTCGCGCGCCTGGAGGTACTCGGGCGTCTCGTAGAAGGCCTTGGCCTTCTCGAAGCTGGGGAACTTGAGGATCACCACGCGCGTGGGCTTCCAGTCGCCCTCGAGCGGCTGCACCTGGCCGCCGCGCACGCACACTTCGGCGCCATGCGCCTGCATCGCGGCGCTGGACCACTTCTTGTATTCCTCGTACTGCGTCGGGTTCGTGACCTCGACGTGGGCGATGACGTAGCCGCTGCTCATGCGACAGCCTTCAACGTCTTGTTGGTGCTGCCCGCGCCCTTTTCCTTGTGGTCGAGCGCCGCCTTGATGAAGGCGTTGAACAGCGGGTGGCCGCCCCATGGCGTCGACTTGAACTCGGGGTGGAACTGCACGCCCATGAACCACGGGTGCACGTCCTGCGGCAGCTCGACGATTTCGGTCAGATGCTCGCGCTGCGTGAGCGCGGAGATCACCAGGCCGGCGTTGCGCAGTTCGTCGAGGAAGTTGACGTTGGCTTCGTAGCGGTGGCGGTGACGCTCGGTGACCACGTCGCCGTAGATGCTGTGGGCCAGCGTGCCGGGCGTGACGTCGGAGCTTTGCGCGCCCAGGCGCATGGTGCCGCCGAGGTCTGACTTCTCATCGCGCGTCTTCACGGTGCCGTCGCGGTCCTTCCACTCGGTGATCAGCGCGATCACGGGGGTGGGCGTCTCGGGGTCGAACTCGGTGCTGTTGGCGTTCTTCAGGCCGGCCACGTGGCGGGCGTATTCGATGGTGGCAACCTGCATTCCCAGGCAGATGCCGAGGTAGGGCACCTTGCCTTCGCGGGCGAAGCGGGCCGCCGAGATCTTGCCCTCGACGCCGCGCTGGCCGAAGCCGCCGGGCACCAGGATGGCGTCGTACTTGGCCAGGCGCGACACGTCTTGTGCCGAGATGGTCTCGGAGTCGATGTAGTCGATCTTCACCCGGGCATGGTTCTTCATGCCGGCGTGGCGCAGTGCTTCGTTCAGCGACTTGTAGCTGTCCGACAGGTCGACGTACTTGCCGACCATGGCAATCGACACTTCCTTTTGCGGATGCTCGACCTCGTAGACCAGGTCGTCCCAGCGCTGCAGCTTGGCGGGCGGCGTGTTGATGCGCAGCTTGTCGCAGATCAGGCCGTCCAGGCCCTGTTCGTGCAGCATGCGGGGCACCTTGTAGATGGTGTCCACATCCCACATGGAGATCACGCCCCACTCGGGCACGTTCGAGAACAGCGAGATCTTGGCGCGCTCGTCGTCGGGAATCGGCCGGTCGGCGCGGCACAGCAGCACGTCGGCCTGGATGCCGATGGCGCGCAGTTCCTTGGCAGTGTGCTGCGTCGGCTTGGTCTTGAGTTCGCCGGCGGCGGCGATCCAGGGCACGTAGCTCAGGTGCACGAAGGCCGAGTTGTTCGGACCGTTGCGCAGGCTCATCTGGCGTACCGCTTCGAGGAAGGGCAGCGACTCGATGTCGCCCACGGTGCCGCCGATCTCGACGATGGCCACGTCCACCTCGTGCGCCGTGCCGATGCCGGCGCCGCGCTTGATGTATTCCTGGATCTCGTTGGTGATGTGCGGGATCACCTGCACCGTCTTGCCGAGGTAGTCGCCGCGGCGTTCCTTCTCGAGCACGGTCTTGTAGATCTGGCCGGTCGTGAAGTTGTTGGCCTTGCGCATCCGCGTGTTGATGAAGCGCTCGTAGTGGCCGAGGTCGAGGTCGGTCTCGGCGCCGTCATCGGTGACGAACACTTCCCCATGCTGGAAGGGCGACATCGTGCCGGGGTCGACATTGATGTACGGATCGAGCTTGATGAGGGTGACTTGGAGGCCGCGCGATTCGAGGATCGCGGCGAGCGAGGCGGAGGCGATTCCCTTGCCAAGGGAAGATACGACACCACCGGTGACGAAGACAAATTTGGTCATGCCAGTTCCGGATGCGTGAATCCGGGCAGTGGGAAATTGCGATTATAGATGTGCCCTTTGCGACACCCCCCGCCAAGGGCTTGTTGCCGTTTGTTCGATGGCCTATGAGCAACAATACGGCCCATGCAAGATCTCGCCGGCAAACACATCGTCCTTGGCCTCACCGGAGGCATCGCCTGCTACAAGTCGGCCGAGCTGTGCCGGCTGTTCGTGAAGGCCGGGGCTACTGTCCAGGTCGTGATGACCGAGGCGGCCGAGGAGTTCATCACCCCGGTGACCATGCAGGCGCTCTCGGGCCGCACCGTCTACACCTCGCAGTGGGACACGCGCGAGCCCAACAACATGCCGCACATCAACCTCAGTCGCGAGGCCGATGCGATCGTGCTGGCGCCTTGCAGCGCCGACTTTATCGCTCGCCTCGTGCAGGGCCGCGCCGACGACCTGCTGAGCCTGATGTGCCTGGCCCGCCCGATGGACCGCGTTGCGCTGCTGATCGCGCCGGCCATGAACCGCGAGATGTGGGCCCATCCCGCCACCCAGCGCAACCTGATGCAGGTGGCGGCCGACGGCGCAACCGTGCTGGGCGTGGGCAGCGGCTGGCAGGCCTGCGGCGAAACGGGCGATGGGCGCATGCTCGAACCTGCGCAGCTGCTGGAGGACATCACGGCCTTCTTCCAGCCCAAGCTGCTGGCGGGGCAGAAAGTGCTGGTCACGGCCGGCCCGACCTTCGAGGCGCTCGACCCGATCCGCGGCATCACCAACCATTCGTCCGGCAAGATGGGCTTTGCCATCGCCCGCGCGGCCCGCGAGGCGGGGGCCGAGGTCACCCTGGTGGCCGGCCCGGTGCATCTGCCGACCCCGCGCGGCGTGACGCGCCTCGACGTGCTGTCGGCGCAGGACATGCTCGAAGTGACCACCCATGCCGCGCAGTCTGCTAGCATTTTTGTAGCGACTGCCGCCGTGGCCGACTGGCGTCCGGCCACGCAGAGCGATCAGAAGATCAAGAAGGACGGCAGCGGCAAGACGCCGGTGCTCGAGTTCGTCGAGAACGCCGACATCCTCCTGAGCGTTGCCAAGAGCGAGCGGGCACAGGCCCGAAAGCTCTTCTGCGTGGGCTTCGCGGCGGAGAGCGAGAACCTCGCCGAGCACGCCAAGGCCAAGCGCGAGCGCAAGGGCATTCCGCTGCTGGTGGGCAACATCGGCCCGCTGACCTTCGGGCAGGACGACAACGCGCTGCTGCTGGTGGATGCCAAGGGCGTGCGCGAGCTCACGCGCGCGCCCAAGCTCACGCTGGCGCGAGAACTCATGGCCGAGATTGCCGCCCGACTTCCCGACTGGAGGGCCTGATGAATCCCCATCCCCAGTGGAACACGCCACCGAACGGCGACTTCGCCCGTTATGTCGAGCGGCTGTCGGCGCAGGCCGCGCTGCCGAAGCGGGCTGCGAAAGAGGGCGAGCCCGGGCTCGACGTCGGCATGGGCCCGTCACCCGGCCAGCAGGGGCCGGTGAGCGCGGCCATGCAGCGCAGCGCAGAACTGCCGAATGGCGAAGTGCCGAAGAAGGAGCCTGGCTCCTTCGACCCCCTGACCCTCAAGGTGCTGGGTGCCGTCGGCGCGCTGGTGTTCCTCGTGCTGTGGGCCGCCGGCGTGCCTTTCGGCGTGCTGCTCCTGCTGGCGGGCGTGGCCATCTGGTTCGGCAAGAAATTGAAGGGCGTGAAGCTCACCCCCGGCGTCGCCAAATGGCAGCAGGTGCTGGAAGAGGCGGCCCGCAAGCAAAGAGAACAGCAACAGAAGCAAGGCAGCAAGCAAAAGTGAAAGTCGACGTCCGTATCCTCGATCCGCGCATGGTGGATCAATTGCCCGCATATGCCACCCCTGGAAGCGCCGGCCTCGACCTGCGGGCCTGCCTCGATGCCCCGATCACGCTGGAGCCCAACGGCTGGCAGCTGGTGGGCACGGGCATCGCGATCCACCTGGCCGACCCGGCCTATGCGGCGCTGATCCTTCCGCGCTCGGGGCTGGGCCACAAGCACGGCATCGTGCTCGGCAACCTCGTCGGCCTGATCGACAGCGACTACCAGGGCGAACTGAAGATCAGCGCCTGGAACCGCAGCGACACACCCTTCGTGCTGCAGCCGATGGAGCGGCTCGCCCAATTGGTGATCGTCCCCGTGGTACAGGCGCAATTTCGGGTGGTCACAGACTTTGCACCTTCGCAACGCGGCGAGGGCGGCTACGGCTCCACGGGCAAACATTGAGCAAATGCTGAAGGGAAGCTGAGTTTCGGGGCGGTAAAGACTGGAACTGGCGAAGGCCGGGCGGCCTCGAAGGTTTCAGTGTGTGTTCTGGCGTCATCGCGGCGGACGCTGCGGCGTTAGTCAGGCACACGCAGGGTGCATGCATTCATCATTCGTGCACTGTTCTATCCGAGGAGCCTCCAACATGAAGATCTCAATGCGCTTTGTTTCCGTCACCGCTTCCGTGCTGGCCGTGGCCACGCTCACGGCATGCGTGGCACCGGCGCCCGTCTACCAGACCTCGCGCTATCCGTACCAGGCGCCCCCGCAGGCCATCCAGTACCGCGAAGCTTCCTACGTCGAGTACGGCCACGTGGCCAACATCGAGGTGCTGCGCAGCGAAACAGCCGGCACCGGCACCACCGGCGGCGGCGCTGTCGCCGGCGGGGTCATCGGTGGTGTGGTGGGCAACCAGTTCGGACGCGGCAATGGACGTGCAGCGGCCACCGCGCTGGGCATCGTGGGCGGCGCCCTGCTGGGCAACACCATCGAGGCTCAGCAGAACGGGCCACGTGCCTATGAAACCTATCGCGTGTCGGTGCAGACCGACAACGGCGGTTACCGCGCCTTCGATGTGCAAAGCCCGGGCGACCTGCGCATCGGCGACCGTGTGCGCATCGACAACGGCCAGATCTCGCGCATGTAGCCGTCGACGATCTTCCGTACGCAAAAAAGCCGAGCATGCTCGGCTTTTTCTTTGGCTGACAGAGCCTCAATGCAGCGTATGGTTGCCCGGTGCCATCGGCGCGACCTTGAAGAAGCCCGTGCCCGCCGAGCCGCGGCCGACTTCCTCTTCGGTGGCCTCGCGCACGGAGCGCACTGTGATGTCGAGCCGGATCGCGATGCCTGCCAGCGGATGGTTGCCGTCCAGCACCAGATGCTCCGGATAGATCTCGGCCACGGTGTAGATCGCGTCTTTTGGAATGTCGCTGTTCACGCCCTTGGGAAGGGCGGAGCCGTCGAAGGTCATGCCTTCTTCCGTGCCTTCGGGAAAAAGCGAGCGCGGCTCCAGGAAGAGCAACTGGTCGTTGAAGTCGCCGAAGCCCTGTTCGGGTTCGATCTGCAGCTGCACCCGGGCGCCGGGCTCATGGCCTTGCAGGGCCGCTTCGATCACGTCGAAGAGGTCGTCGCCGCCGACCATGAATTCCACCGGCTCGTCGAGCACGTCCAGCACGTCGCCGAGCGTGTCTTTCATGGTCCAGGTCAGGCCGACCACGCATTGTTCAGAGATTTCCATTGCAGAATTCTCCCATGGAGATCAATCAACCCCTGCCATTGCTCGGCGGCCTGAGTGCCGCGCAGTTCATGCGGCGGCACTGGCAGAAAAAACCCTTTCTCGTCCGACAGGCGATACCCGCGATGGTGCCACCGATCGAACGTGCTGCGTTGTTCGCGCTGGCCGAACGCGAGGAGGTCGAATCGCGGCTCATCCGGCATGGCAAGGCCGGCTGGTCGCTCAAGCATGGGCCGCTGGCCCGGCGTGCCTTGCCGCCGTTGAAGCAACCCGCCTGGACGCTGCTGGTGCAGGGCGTCGACCTGCATCACGAAGGCGTACACGAACTGTTGCAGCAGTTTCGCTTTCTGCCCGACGCTCGCCTCGACGACCTGATGATCAGCTATGCCAGCGATACCGGCGGGGTAGGCGCGCATTTCGACAGCTACGACGTGTTTCTGCTGCAGGCGCAGGGGCGTCGCCGCTGGTCCATCGGCAAGCAGAGCGACCTGCGCCTGCAGCCGGGCGTGCCGCTCAAGATCCTCGAGAACTTCGAACCCGAGCAGACCTTCGTGCTCGAACCCGGCGACATGCTGTACCTGCCGCCGCGCTATGCCCACGACGGCGTGGCCGTGGGTGACGACTGCATGACCTGTTCCATCGGCCTGCGTTCGTCCGCATTGGGCGAACTCGGCGCCGACCTGCTGGCGCGCATGGCGCAGGCGTACGCCGAAGACCTGGAAGATGCGGGGCCTGCCGAGCTGGCGCGCTACCGTGACCCGATGCAGCCGGCGGTCGATGCACCCGCGCAGATGCCCGCCGCATTGCAGGGCTTCGCCCGCAAGGCCATCGAGGCCGCACTGCGCGATGCCGATGCCGTCGATCGCGCACTTGGCGAGTCGCTCACCGAGCCCAAGGCCAATGTCTGGTTCGGCGAAGGCGGCGAAGCACCCGATGCAATGCAGCGCGTGGCACTCGACCGCCGCACGCGCATGCTCTACGACACGCGGCACATCTACATCAACGGCGAGAGCTTTCGCGCGGGAGGGTCCGACGCTACGCTGATGCGCCGCCTTGCCGACCGGCGCGCGCTGGATTCCCGCGAGCTGGCCCGTGCCAGCGAAGGCGCTCTCGCGCTGCTCGGCGAATGGTGCGAGGCAGGTTGGCTTCATGCCGAATGATCACACCGGATCGCCACTGAGCGAAGGCCGCTTCGATGGCCGCGAAGCCTTCGATGCGATCCTGCGTGCCGCACTGTCGGCCGCCGCGCGGGAGGGCTGGAAGGAGATCGTCTTCAGCGACCCCGACTTTGCCGACTGGCCGTTGGGCGAGCGCGCGAGCATCGAGGCGTTGCAGGCCTGGTCGGCAAGCGGCCGCCGCTTCGTGCTGCTCGCCCAGCGCTTCGATGTACTCGAACGCGGCCATGCGCGCTTCGTGCCGTGGCGCCGCATGTGGGACCACATCATCGAATGCCGCGCGACCGGCAAGGCCGCGGGCTCCGAAGTGCCCAGCGCCATCTGGACGCCCACCTGGTTCGTGCATCGCATCGACCCCGAGCGCAGCCGCGGCGTGAGCGGCACCGATGCGCCCGCCCGCCGCGCCTTGCGCGAATCGATCGACGAATGCTGGCGCATCGCGCGGCCGGCGTTTCCGGCATCGACATTGGGCTTGTAAGCCAATGCCGCGAATGCGGCCGCGAGACATATTCGGACAGGTGGGCAGGTCTAGAATTTTTTCGTTCCAGACCTTCATTGCCAAAGGAGATTCCATGAAGAAGTCATCGTCCGTCCTGGTTGCCTCGCTGATTGCCGCTGCCGCGCTCGTCGCCTGCGGAAAGAAGGAGGATGCTGCGCCGGCTGTCGTGACGCCGCCTCCTGCGCCCGTGACCGAACCCGCGCCTGCCACCGATCCGGCCGCATCGGGGGCGGCAACGCCGGCGCCCGGCGCATCGTCCGCGCTCGACGCGGCGAACGCAGCCACCGAGGCAGCGAAGAAGAACGAAGCGCCGAAGCAATAGGCCAGGCCTCGGCACCCGCCATGATGAAAGCCGCCACGAGGCGGCTTTTTTTCTTAGGAGAGCGTGAGGATCGCGCGGCTCATACGTCGAGCCAGGGCGAGCCCTGCGATGCCGTGGCGGTGAGCATCTCGGCCTCGTCGCCGCCGAGGGCCTCGGCCATCAGGCGGCGCACGATCTCGGGTCGATTGTTCTGCTCGCTCAGGTGTGCAGCCACCACGTGGCGCAAGCCGTCGTGCAGCACCGCGCGTGCGATCTCTGCGGCGGCCGTGTTCGACAGGTGGCCGTAGTTGCCGCCGACACGATGCTTGAGAAAGGGCGGATAGGCCGAATTGGCCAGCAGATCGCTGTCGTGGTTGAACTCCAGCAGCAGCGCATGCACGCCGCTCAGGCGGGCCAGCACGTGGGCCGTGGCGTGGCCCAGATCCGTCAATACGCCCAGCGTGCGGTTGCCGTCGGTGCAGCGAAGCTGCAGCGGCTCGCGCGCATCGTGGGGCACGGTGAAGGGCTGCACGCAGATGTCGCCGACCTCGAACTCGGCGTCGTCGCGCGCCAGGTTCAGCAGGCCCTCGAAATCGCGCCCGCCGGCGGCGAGCCACGTGCCTTCGCTCATCCAGACGGGGATGCGGTTGCGCCGCGACAGCGAATGGGCGCAGCCGATGTGGTCGCCGTGCTCGTGCGTGACGAAGACCGCATCGATGTCGCTGGCGGCGAGGCCTGCCTGGGCCAGCCGCAGATCGAGCTGCTTGAGGCCGAAGCCGCAGTCGATCAGGAGGCGGGAGGTGCGGCCGGCGCTGGTCGCTTCGACCAGCGCGGCGTTGCCCGTGCTGCCGCTGCCGAGGCTTCGGAAGCGGAGCATGCGGGTTACTTCAGGTCGTCTGCGATGACCTTGACGATGCGCTCGGCGTTGGCCGAGGTTTCAGGTGCGCCGGCTGCGTCGAGCACGGACACCGTCGTGGCTTCGCCCTGTCCCTTGACCGAGATGCGGAACTTGATCGGTGCTTCGTCCTTGGGCGAGCTGCTGAACAGCTTGCCGAAGAAGCCGGGCTCCTTCTTGTCGGGGTTGGGGGTCACGTAGCGCACGTAGTACAGGCCGGCGCTGCGGTCGCGGTCTTCCACGGTGAAGCCGGTGCGGTCGAGCGCGAGCCCGACGCGGCGCCATGCGCGCTCGAAGCCTTCGCTGATCTGCACGACCGGCTGGTTGCCGACCTTGGCGACGGTGGCGGTCTTGGTCGTCGCGGTGGTGGCGGCCAGGATCTTCGACTGCTCCTGCGAGACGCCGAGCTTGACCATCAGGCGGCGCAGGAATTCGGTCTCGAGCTCAGGATCGCTGGGGCGGGGCTGCCACACGGTCTGGTCCTGGCGCGAGTTGTTGTAGACCTCCTGCATGCCGCGGTGGCTGATGAAGATCTCGGTGCCGTTGGGCGTGCGTTCCAGGCGAGTGCGGAAGCGGTCGAGTTCGCCGGTCGAGTAGACCGAGTCGACCAGCTTGCCCAGCGTGCCGCGGATGATGTCCTGCGGCAGCTTGGCGCGGTTCTCGGCCCAGTCGGTTTCCATGATGCCCAGGTTGCGCTGGTCGGTGGTCAGCAGGAAGCCGCTTTCCTGCCAGAAGTCCTTCACCGGGTCCCAGAGCTGGTCGGGCGTACGGTTGACGACGATCCATCGCTGCGTGCCCGAGCGCTCCATGCGCACGTCGCCGAGGTTGCTCACGGCGGTGGGCACGCCCGGGGCGTTGGCGATGCCGGCCTGGTAGGCATTGGCGGTCACGGCGCCGCCGGGGATGGCGTAGCGGTTGTCGCGCGAGAGTTGGGAGAGATCGGGTGGGACTTCGAGCGTCGGGGCCTTGCCTGCACTCTTGTAGTCGATCTTGTCGCTCTCGAGGACGGAGCAGGCGGCGAGGCTGGCAACGAGGGCCAGCAGTGCAAGTCGCGAAAGGTTCTTCAACGTCGTCTTCCTTGTTGGAATGGTTCGGTCAATCTAGGGGCCGCAGTGCCCGCCATCTCAGAGCACGGTTCGGGCAAAAGGTTGCTTAACCTTGCTGCGGCCAGGGGAAAGGATGCTCAGCCCTTCAGCAGGCCGGTGGCGCGCAGGGCGCCTTCGACCGCGGGGCGGCTCGCTTCGCCGAGTTCGGTGAGCGGCAGGCGCAGCGTGCCGCCGCACAGGCCGAGCCGTGCCATGGCCCACTTCAGCGGGATCGGGTTGGGCTCGACGAACAGGTTGCGGTGCAGCGGCATCAGCTCGAACTGGATCTGCATGGCGCGCTTGACGTCGCCCGCCAGTGCCGCCACGCACAGTTCGTGCATCTTGCGCGGCGCGACGTTGGCCGTGACGCTGATGTTGCCCTGGCCGCCGCAGAGCATGAGCGCGACCGCGGTCGGGTCGTCGCCGGAATAGACGGCAAAGTTCTTAGGCAGGTCGCGAATGAGCCACTGGGCGCGCTCGATGTTGCCGGTAGCTTCCTTGATGCCGATGATGCCGGGCACCTGCGCCAGTCGCAGCACGGTGTCGTGCGCCATATCGGCAACGGTGCGGCCGGGCACGTTGTAGAGCACGACGGGCAGGTCGCCCACGGCTTCTGCGATGGCCTTGAAATGCTGGTACTGGCCCTCTTGCGTGGGCTTGTTGTAGTACGGCACGACCTGGAGCTGCGAATCGGCGCCCACGCCCTTGGCGAACCTGGCGAGCTCGATGGCTTCCTTGGTCGAGTTCGCGCCGCAGCCGGCCATCACGGGGACGCGGCCCCGGGCCTGCTCGACCGAAACACGGATGATTTCGCAGTGCTCTTCGACATCGACCGTCGGCGATTCGCCGGTGGTGCCGACCACGCCGAGGCAGTCGGTGCCTTCTTCGATGTGCCAGTCGATGAGCCGCCGCAGGGCGGGGTAGTCGACACTGCCGTCGTCGTGCATCGGCGTGACGAGCGCGACGATGCTGCCTGTCAGTTGCTCCAAGGGGAATCTCTTTGTCGGTGGACGAAAGTGCCGATTCTACTTACTCCGGCGTGCCGCAAGACAGCCGCCCCGGGCCCCTCAGTTTCCCGCAAGGAGGTGCCGGGGCGGCTGGCCGTCGTTGCTGCCAGCGGGGCGGACGGCGGCAATGCGCTGCACGAAGCGCGCAGGTTCGGGCATGAAGCCGTCCTCGTAGGCCACCACGCGCAGGCCGGTGCAGGCCGTCAGCAGTTCGCCGGGCTGCAGCAGGAAGTCGGGGCGAGAGGGCTTGCCGACGGTCTCGTTGCCCGCCGCGAAGGTTTCGTAGAGCAGCACGCCGCCCGCTGCCACCGCGGCCACGATGTCGGCCATGCGCGGGCGCCAGAGGTAGTTGGTGACGATCACGGCGCCAAAGGCCTGGCCGGCGAAGGGCCAGGGGCCCGACTCGATGTCCGCCGAGACGGTGCGGCCGAAGGCGCCGGCCGCCGCTATGGCTTCAGGCGAGCGGTCGACACCGGTGGCCGGATGCCCGCGGCCCGCGAACCACTGCATGTGCCGCCCGGCGCCGCAGGCCACGTCGAGCACCTTGGCGCCGGGCGCGAGCAGGTGCGTCCAGCGAACGATCCATTCGGAAGGCGCGGACAGGCCGTGCATCGGTACAGCATCTTTCATGGCGGGGCGGGCCTCAGAAGCAGGACCAGATCTGGTCGACCAACGTCACGAGGAAGTCCGGGTGGACGTAAAGCGCGAACACGCCGCCCAGCACTGCCAGCGCGGCGGCCAGCCAGCCCGCGTGGACGATGTGGTGGCGCATTTGCGAAGTCATGGCCGTGTTTATACGCAATCAGCCCGCGGCCCCCAGCGGCTGTGGCGACGAGCGCGAGATGGCGCTTTCCTTCACCGGCAGGTTGATCAGCGCCGCGAACACGCCCAGCGCGACCGCGATGTACCAGACGATGTCGTAGCTGCCCGTGGTGTCGTACAGGTAGCCGCCGAGCCACACGCCCAGGAACGAGCCCACCTGGTGGCTCAGGAACACGAAGCCGCTGAGCATCGACAGGTGCGCCACGCCGAAGATGCCCGCCACGATCGCATTGGTCGCGGGCACAGTCGACAGCCACAGGAAGCCCATCGCCGCCGAGAACACATACACGCTGAGCGGTGAGATCGGTACCAGCAGGAACAGCGCGATCGACACGGCCCGCGCGAAATAGATCGCCGCCAGGATCTTGCGCTTGGCCAGCTTCTGCCCCAGCAGCCCCACCGTGTAGGTGCCGAACACGTTGAACAGCCCGATCAGCGCCAGCGCATAGCCCGCCACTTCGGCCGGCAGGCTCCGGTCGCGCAGGTAGGTCGGCATGTGGATGCCGATGAACGCAAGCTGGAAGCCGCAGACGAAGTACCCCGCCATCAGCAGCCCGAAGCTCGGATAGCGGAAAGCCTCGCCCACCGCCTGCAGCACCGATTGTTCGCGGTGCCCGGCCAGCGCGGACGTCTTCGGTTCGCGCAGGCCGAAGGCCATCGGGATGATCACGAGCACCAGCACCGCCACCACGGCAAGCGCCGTCTGCCAGCCCAGGTGGCCGATCAATCGCCCCTCGATGGGCGCCATCAGGAACTGCCCGAAGGAGCCGGCCGCCGCCGCAACGCCCATCGCCCACGATCGCCGTTCGGCCGGAATCTGCCGACCGATCACGCCGTAGATCACTGCATAGGTCGAGCCCGCCTGCGCCGCGCCGATCAGCACGCCCGCGCTCAGCGTGAAGAGCAGCGGCGTCGGCGAATGCGCCATGCCGAGCAGACCCAGCGCATAGAACACCGAGCCGCCGATCAGCACCCGGAACGCGCCGAAGCGGTCGGCCAGCATGCCCGCGAACACCCCGAAGATGCCCCATGAAAGATTCTGGACCGCCAGCGCGAACGAGAAGGTCTGCCGGCTCCAGTCCTGCGCCTGCGTGATCGGCTGCAGCCAGAGCCCGAAGCCGTGGCGGATGCCCATCGACAACGTGACGATCATGGCCCCGCAGAACAGGACTTGCTTGATGGAGAGGACGGGGGCTGGGGCTTGCATCGCGTCGAATGTAGCGACTTGAGGGCTTCGGCAGGCGGCAGGTCGGCCGACGGCATTGATGATTTATCGAGGTGGCTTTGATGCGACCGGCGCATCAAAACCGGTGAGGGCCCCCGCAAACCCTTGTGTGTGATTTGTTACATTTGTGTTCCAGCGCACTTCCCCACAAGGAATCCAGACAATGAGAAGAACCGCCTTGAAGTTCGCCGCGCTCGCAGCGCTGACGATCCTCGCCGCAGGCTGCGCCAGCACTGGCGTCAAGCACCAGGACATGGCCGGCACCATTCCCGCCGTGAAATCAGGCGAGGGCCGTATCTATTTCTTCCGCGCAGCGACACCCTACGGCTCGGCACTGCAGCCCCTCATCCGCCTCAACAAGGTGGTGGTGGGCGCATCGAAGTCTGGTGGTTTCTTCTACGTGGACCGTCCGGCCGGCACCTACCTGGCCGCGACCACGACCGACGCCGGGAAGACGCTCGGCATACCCCTGGAAGCCGGCGAAACCAAATACGTGCGCATGTCGCCATCGTTCGGCCTGGTGATCGGCAGCATCGTTCTCGACCTCGAGCCGGCCGAAAAGGCCAGGCCCGAACTCGCCTCGCTGGCCTATACCGGCCAGGCCATCATCAACAAGTAAGTCCGGTCATCGTGCAAACCTTCGGCTTCCGGTCGAAGGTTCCTGTATGGGTATCCAGTCATTTGGTGGCGACTGACTACAATCCGCCCCCATGGCGACTCCCCTCAAGACTCCCCCCAGTTCAGCGTCCGCATCGTCCGGCTACTCGGAAGGCTCCATCCGCGTGCTCAAGGGCCTCGAGCCCGTGAAGCAGCGCCCGGGCATGTACACCCGGACCGACAACCCGCTGCACATCATCCAGGAAGTGCTCGACAACGCCGCCGACGAGGCGCTGGCGGGCTACGGCAAGAAGATCAAGGTCACGTTGCATGCCGACGGCTCGGCCAGCATCGAAGACGACGGCCGGGGCATTCCGTTCGGCCTGCACCCCGAAGAAAAGGCCCCCGTGATCGAGCTCGTGTACACCCGCCTGCACGCGGGCGGCAAGTTCGACAAGGGCTCGGGCGGTGCCTACAGCTTCTCGGGCGGCCTGCACGGCGTGGGCGTTTCGGTGACCAATGCGTTGTCCAAGCGGCTCGAAGTCACCTCGCACCGCGAAGGCTCCGTCGCCAAGCTGGCCTTCAGTGCCGGCGACGTGATCGAGGCGCTCGAAATCCGCAAGCTCGAGGCCGGCGAGCGCCGCCAGGGCACCACCGTGCGCGCCTGGCCCGACGCCAAGTATTTCGAGACCGCCGTGCTTCCCATGGGCGAGCTCACGCACCTGCTGCGCAGCAAGGCCGTGCTGATGCCTGGCGTGAGCGTCACGCTCGTCAATGAGAAGACCAAGGAAACCCAGCAGTGGCTCTACAAGGGCGGCCTGAGCGACTACCTCATGCAGACGCTCAACGGCGACCCCGTCATTCCGCTGTTCGAAGGCAGCGGCCACGCTGACAAGAACGCCGACAACTTCGCCGAAGGCGAGGGCGCCGACTGGTGCGTGGCCTTCACGGAAGACGGCCAGCCGGTGCGCGAGAGCTACGTCAACCTGATTCCCACCAGCGCCGGCGGCACGCACGAAAGCGGCCTGCGCGACGGCCTGTTCACCGCCGTGAAGGGCTTCATCGAGCTGCACTCGCTGCTGCCCAAGGGCGTGAAGTTGCTGCCCGAGGACGTGTTCGCGCGCGCCTCGTACGTGCTCAGCGCCAAGGTGCTCGACCCGCAATTCCAGGGCCAGATCAAGGAACGCCTGAACTCGCGCGACGCGGTGCGCCTGGTGTCGAGCTTCGTGCGCCCCGCGCTCGAACTGTGGCTCAACCAGCACGTCGACTATGGCCGCAAGCTCGCCGAGCTGGCCATCAAGGCCGCGCAGACGCGCCAGCGCGCCGGCCAGAAGGTCGAGAAGCGCAAGGGCTCCGGCGTGGCCGTGCTTCCCGGCAAGCTGACCGACTGCGAGAGCAAGGACATCAGCCACAACGAAGTCTTCCTGGTCGAGGGCGACTCCGCCGGCGGCAGCGCCAAGATGGGCCGCGACAAGGAAAGCCAGGCGATCCTGCCCCTGCGCGGCAAGGTGCTCAACACCTGGGAAGTCGAGCGTGACCGGCTCTTCGCCAACACCGAGATCCACGACATCTCGGTGGCCGTGGGCGTCGACCCGCACGGCCCCAACGACACGCCCGACATGAGCGGGCTGCGCTACGGCAAGGTCTGCATCCTGAGCGATGCCGACGTGGACGGCTCGCACATCCAGGTGCTGCTGCTCACGCTGTTCTTCCGGCACTTTCCGAAATTGATCGAAGCCGGCCACGTGTATGTTGCAAAGCCGCCATTGTTCCGGGTCGATGCACCTGCGCGCGGCAAGAAGCCGGCCTCCAAGGTTTATGCGCTGGACGAAGGTGAACTCACCGCCACGCTCGACAAATTGCGCAAGGACGGCGTTCGCGAAGGCGCCTGGAGCATCAGCCGCTTCAAGGGCCTGGGCGAAATGAGCGCGGAACAATTGTGGGAAACCACGCTCAATCCAGACACCCGGCGCCTGATGCAGGTCCAATTGGGGCGGTTCGACTTCACGGCCACCCAGGGCGAGATCACCAAGCTCATGGGCAAGGGCGAAGCGGCAGCGCGGCGCGAACTCATGGAGTTGCGGGCCGACGATGTCGACATCGACGTCTGATTCCTCCACCACGCATGTCAGCTTTCAAGCGTTCGTTGTTGCTTTCGGCCTTCCTGCTGTGTACACAGCAGGAGGCGGCGCACGCCGCTGACATCTACGGCTACGTCGACAGCAAAGGCGTGGCGCATTTCGCCGCCGAGAAGATCGACGAGCGCTACCAGGTCTTCTTCCGTGGCGGCCAGAGCTTCGACACGGCGCAGGGCCTTTCTCCGCTGGGCCGCGGCGCCCGCAAGCTCGACGGCAAGGTGCCGGCCGCGTCGCAGTCGCTGCTGGCCATGTTCGAGGCCTCGCCCGGCTACAAGACCGCCAAGTCCGCCCTGCGCGATGCATCGAACAAGCACGACATCGACTACGAACTGCTCCAGGCCCTGGTCGCGACCGAGTCGGGCTTCGACGCGCAGGCCGTCTCGCCCAAGGGCGCCATGGGTCTCATGCAGTTGATGCCCGCGACGGCTCAGCGCTATGGCGTGTCGGCCGACAAGCGCGCGACCATCGAGAAGAAGCTGTTCGACCCGCGCATCAACATCGCCGCCGGCTCGCGCTACCTGCGTGACCTGATCGCGATGTTCCCGGGACAGATCGAGCTCGCGCTGGCTGCCTACAACGCAGGCGAGGGGGCTGTGCAGCGTGCGGGCAACAAGATCCCGAACTACAAGGAAACGCAGAACTATGTACAGACCGTGCTGCAGTTGTATGCGTACCTGAAGCCTTCGGCAGTGACGGTGGGCGGAAACCTTCGGGGTGGCAGTGGCGGCGGCAGGACGCCGGGGCGCATCCGCATGGAAATGGCGGTGCCAAAGGGCGGCGCGATCGGCCGCGGCAACATGCCCTCCGAATCGCCGCGCAGCGCTCCGACGATGCCCGAGCTGCCCGACGTGCCGACCGGCGCGGCCGAGCCGGGCGCCACCGCGCCGCCGTCCCCCTTGTCCTGACCTCCGGGGACTGCCAAGTACCGTCCTCGCGACCGCAAACAAGGCGCGCAGCCTCAAGCAACTGTTTTTCTTTCCCTCTCATTCATGGACGACTCTCAACCTCCGCTCGATCTCCAGGGTCCCACCGACGGCGACACGACCCTGACCCTCGCCGACTACGCCCAGACCGCCTACCTCGAATACGCGCTCAGCGTGGTCAAGGGCCGCGCGCTGCCCGATGTGTCCGACGGCCAGAAGCCGGTGCAGCGCCGCATCCTGTATTCGATGTCGCGCATGGGCCTGGGCTTCGGCGGCACCAACGGCACCGTGGGTGCCAAGCCCGTGAAGAGCGCGCGCGTGGTCGGCGACGTGCTCGGCCGCTTCCACCCGCACAGCGACCAGGCCGCGTACGACGCGCTGGTGCGCATGGCGCAAGATTTTTCGCAGCGCTATCCACTGGTCGATGGCCAGGGCAATTTCGGCAGCCGCGACGGCGACGGCGCCGCGGCCATGCGCTACACCGAAGCGCGACTGGCGCGCATCACCAGCCTGCTGCTCGACGAGATCGATGAAGGCACGGTCGACTTCATTCCCAACTACGACGGCAGCACCGAAGAGCCGCGCCTGCTGCCCGCGCGGCTGCCGTTCACGCTGCTCAATGGCGCCAGCGGCATCGCGGTCGGCCTTGCCACCGAGATCCCGAGCCACAACCTGCGCGAGATTGCCGACGCCTGCGTGGCGCTGATCAAGTCGAACGGCAAGCTCAGCGAGGAAGAACTCTTCGCCATCGTGCCCGGCCCCGACTATCCGGGCGGCGCGCAGATCATCAGCAGCGCGGGCGACATCGCCGATGCCTACCGCACCGGCCGCGGCTCGCTCAAGGTGCGCGCGCGCTGGAAGATCGAAGACCTCGCGCGCGGCCAATGGCAGTTGGTGGTCAACGAACTTCCGCCGGGCGTCAGCACGCAGAAGGTGCTCGAAGAGATCGAGGAAATCACCAACCCGAAGGTCAAGACCGGAAAGAAGGCGCTGAGTGCCGACCAGACGCAGCTGAAGGCCGCGATGCTGTCGGTGCTCGACGTGGTGCGCGACGAGTCCAGCAAGGACGCGGCCGTGCGCCTGGTGTTCGAGCCCAAGACCTCGCGCATCAGCCAGGACGAGTTCATCACCACGCTGCTCGCGCAGACCTCGCTCGAAACCTCGTCGCCGATCAACCTCACGATGGTCGGCATCGACGGCAAGCCCACGCAGAAGTCGCTGCGCCAGATGCTCAACGAGTGGATCGCGTTCCGCGAGGTCACCGTCGAGAAGCGCTCGCGGCACCGGCTCAACAAGGTGCTGGAACGCATCCACATCCTCGAAGGCCGTCAGCTGGTGCTGCTGAACATCGACGAGGTGATCGCGATCATCCGCGCGGCGGAAGACCCGAAGGCCGCGCTCATCGCACGCTTCAATCTCAGCGAACGGCAGGCCGAGGACATTCTTGAAATTCGCCTGCGCCAACTTGCGCGGCTCGAAGCCATCAAGATCGAGCAGGAGCTCTCGGGCCTGCGCGACGAGCAGAAGAAGCTCGAAGACATTCTCGGCAGCCCGACCGCATTGCGCCGCCTGCTCGTGAAGGAAATCGAGGCCGACGCCAAGACATTCGAGGACGCGCGCCGCACGCTCATCCAGGCCGAGAAGCGCGCCGTGGCCGAGGTGAAGGTGGTCGACGAGCCCGTCACCGTCATCGTGTCGCAGAAGGGCTGGGTCCGTGCGCAGAAGGGCTGGGCGAGCGAGAAGGCTGCGGGCAACGGTGCGAACGCAGAGAAGGGCGCAGCGCCGGAATACAGCTTCAAGTCCGGCGACTCGCTCTACGGCGCCTTCGAATGCCGCAGCGTCGACACGCTGCTGGTCTTCGGCAGTGCCAAGGACAAGAGCGTGCGCGTCTACACCGTGCCCGTGTCCTCGCTGCCCGGCGCGCGCGGCGACGGCCAGCCGGTCACCACGCTCATCGAGCTCGATGCCGGCACGCACGTCACGCATTTCTTCGCCGGCCCCGTCGGCGCCAGCGTGCTGCTTGCCAACACCGGTGGCTACGGCTTCATCGCCACGGTCGAGAACATGATGTCGCGCCAGCGCGGCGGCAAGGCCTTCATCGACGTGGGCGAGGGCGAGCAGCTGTGCCGGCCGTCGCTGGTGGGCGGGGCGAGCGGCGCCGAGCCGATGCCGGCCGCCACGCACGTGGCCTGCGCCTCGACCGGCGGGCGCATCCTGACCTTCGACATCACCGAACTCAAGAGCCTGCCGAAGGGCGGGCGCGGCCTCACGCTGATCGACCTCGAGGCCAAGGACACCCTGGCCGGCGCCGCGGCTTACACGCGAAGCGTGAAGATCGAGGGCATCGGCCGCGGCGGCAAGGAGCGCGATGAAACGCTGGAAATCCGCACACTCAACAACGCCCGCGGCAGCCGTGCACGCAAGGGCAAGGCGGCCGACCTCGGCTTCAAGCCGTCGAGCATCGTGCGGGTGCAGTGATGGGCGGCATCGACATCAGCGTCATCGGGATCTTCATTGCCGTGGTCACCGGCTTCGGCAGCTATGTGCTGGGCCGGCGCATACGCGAAAAGCGGGCGGCGAAGAAGCGCGAGAAAGACCGCATCGCTTCGCAGGCGAACGAGACGCGGCAGGTGCGCCGGGCGCGGGAGCGCAAGGAACGGGGCGGGTAGGCCGGTAACGGGCGGCAGGGCCGCTCAGCGCAGGCCGGTCCACCAGCGCACATTCGTGCGCGCCTGCCCCACCGTCACCACCTCCCCGATCACCGGCGTCGCCAGCTCGATCTTCTTTGCCTCCGCGAGGTTCGCGATGCGGTCCAGCGGGTCGTGCCAGGTGTGGAAGGAAAGGTCGAAGGTGCTGTTGTGCACCGAGAAGAACACCTTGCCGCGCAGGTCCTCGAAGGCCTGCACGCTTTGCTCGGGCGTCATGTGCACGGCCGGCCACATGCTGTCGTAGGCGCCGTTTTCCATCAGCGCGATGTCGAAGCCGCCGAAGCGTTCACCGATCTGCCTGAAGCCGGGGAAGTAGCCCGAGTCCCCGCTGTAGAACAGGCGCTGCTCGCCGCTCTGCACTACCCATGAGGCCCATAGCGTGCGGTCGCGGTCGCCCAGCGTGCGGCCCGAGAAATGCTGCGCGGGCGTGGCGGTGAGCTTCACGCCGTCGTGTTCGCCACTTTGCCACCAGTCGAGCTCGCTCACGCGCTCGGCCGGCACGCCCATCACCAGCAGCCGCGCGCGCACGCCCAGCGGCACGAAGTAGCGCTGCACGCTCTTCGAGAGGTACTCGATGGTCGCCACGTCGAGGTGGTCGTAGTGGTCGTGCGAAAGGATCACGCCCTCTATCGGCGGCAGCTGTTCGAGCGCGATCGGCGGCTGGTGAAAGCGCTTCGGCCCGGCCCACTGCACCGGCGATGCACGGTCGCTGAACACCGGGTCGATCAGCCAGTACTTGCCGCGCAGCTTCAGCAGATGCGACGAGTGGCCGAGGCGCACCACGTGGTTGGCCTTGGTGTCGAGCGCATCGAGCGCGCCGCGGTCCAGCGCCTGCACGGGGATCGCATCGATCGGCACGGTGTCGACCTTGCTGCCCACGATGAAGCGTGACCAGATGCGCCATGCGCTGGCCTGGGCCGGCAGGTCGGGGTTGGCCATGTTGTGGAAGCCGCCGTCGCGGAATTGCGGCGAGTTCTCGTAGCGCGTCTCGCCGCCGCCGGCGGCGCCGCATCCCGCCACGAACGCGCAGCCGGCGGCCGCCAATGCGGTGCCACGGCGCAGCAGTTGAGGCAGGTAGGAACCCTGCGAACCTGGATCGTCAGCCATGGGAGTGCCTTCTGGATTGTGTTTGTCGGATGGCGCGAGACTAGCGACGATGCGCGTTTCAATGGTTTCAACCGTAGAAACATTTGGGGAGCGGGGGTATCCGGGACGCTTGTCCGGGGCGAAACAGCGAACAGTCCTATGCCATGCGCGATATGGCGCTCCCCTTCACCCCTCGGCAAACTGAAAGTCTTCATCGATCCCAAGGAACGAGGCGGCAGAGCCATGAGCAGCAATCGCTACCCCATCATCTACGTGCGTGGCTACGCCATGACCGAAGCGGAGCGCGATGACACCGCCGCCGATCCGTTCTGCGGTTTCAACATCGGCTCCACGGTGTATCGCGCCACCGTCAAGAAGGAAGCGCCGGCGCAGAAGTTCGTCTTCGAGTCGCCCATGGTGCGGCTGCTGGCTGACTTCCAGTACCAGAGCGTCTACCAGAACGGGCTGGACATCCTCGACCCCGACTGGAAGCCCTCGCCCGATGAAAACGGCAGGGACGTCGACGGCATTCCCTCGGCTTCGGTCATCATCTACCGCTACTACGACTCGGGCTCCGAGCTGCTCGGCGATGGCCGGGCCAGGGACATCAAGGTGTACGCGCAAGGCCTGAGCCAGTTGATCCTGCGCGTGCGCGACCTCGTGGCGCTGCGCGAGGGGCCCGGCTTCTCGCCCGCGGATTTCCGCTGCTACCTCGTCGCGCATTCGATGGGCGGCCTGGTGGTGCGCGCCTTCCTGCAGAACCCCGAGCTCGGCGAGGCGGCCGCGCGTGCGTGCGTCGACAAGGTGTTCACCTATGCCACGCCGCACAACGGCATCGACATGGGCGGCATCAACGTGCCGGCCTGGCTTACGGCGGCTGAGATGAACACCTTCAACCGCGAGAAGATGTCGGAGTTCCTGGCCACGCCGGCGGTCAACGGCCGCATGGACTACCTGCCGGCCACGGCCTTTCCGGCCGAGCGCTTCTTCTGCATGGTCGGTACCAATCGCGGCGACTACGAAAGCGCCAAGGGCCTGTCGCGCATGTTCGCGGGCCACGGCAGCGATGGGCTCGTGCGCATCGAGAACGCCTCGCTCTGGGCCTCCGACGCTGCGGGCAAGACGCAGCCAGTGGCCACCGCCTACACCTACCGCTCGCACTCGGGCTTCTTCGGCATCGTCAATTCGGAGGAGGCCTACCAGAACCTCGTGCGCTTCCTGTTCGGCGACGTGCGGGTCGATCTGTGGTTCGACATCGAGGGCGTCACGCTGCCGCCTGACCTGCCCAAGGGCGCTGACGTCGATGCGCTCTACCAGGTCGAGCTGCTCGCCGCACCGCGCGGCAAGCGCTGGTACCTGAGCCGGCGCGTGGCCGAGGAAGATTCGCCCGCCTGCCGTACGCACAAGGAACTGACCGACCCGGCCAAGGCGGATCGCCGGTCGATCTACCTTTCCACCGTGTTTCTCGCCAACAGGGCCCGCGTGAAGCAGGACCGCCCGACGCTCGCCTATGCCATGACGCTGGGCGTGCGCGTGCCCGACTACCAGGTCAACAACAAGTTCTGGCTCGATGGTCACTACGAAGGCAGCTCGCTGTTCCGCGATACGCTGGTCATCGAGATCGCGCCGCCCGCGCCTGGCGATCCGGCGCAGAGCTGGAACGTCAAGTACGGCTGGCAGACCGACACGGCGGGGCAGGCCTCGCTGCCGATGAGCCCGAAGCAGCTGGCCAGCGGCAAGCTGCAGTTCATGGTGCCGCTGTCGAGCCTCGGGGGGGCCCCCCCCGGGCCGCCCGGGGGGCCGCGTGGTAGCGGGGGGTGAAGGGGCGGGGGAGGAGGGGAGCCGCGGCGCAGTGCGGGAGGACACCACCCGCGCCCGCGA